>NZ_RZPQ01000234.1:0-7634 GCF_003999135.1 Mesorhizobium sp. M7A.F.Ca.CA.004.06.1.1
GGTCCCGCAGGCCGGTCGGCGGTTGCCGCGACGCGGCGCCGGCTGGCGTACCGGGACGAGACTCTCGGTTCAGAGGATATTGGTCGTCACTTCGACGATTATCGCGGCACCTTCCAGGCTGCCATTGGTGACGTGCACGACGCGCGATACCCGCAGATCCTGCGTGGTTCCGTCGATCGACAGCGCAACACTTTCGCCGATCCGGGGAACCGCCTGGAAAACGGCGTCCGTGGCCTCCGGCCGGTTGTCGATCGATAAGCGGCAGTTGACGGTCATGAGATGTCTCCTGTGTCGGCCCGGTGGTCAACGCAGGGTCCGCGAAATGGTTTCAGGAGCCGGATGCAACTTAACGGCGCCCGGATTCGTAAAGCAGTAATTGCTCCATCGTTCATCGTAACGGAGCAACAGCTCGCTGGGGAGGGCGTTGGGGCTGCCCCGGCGAGCTTGATCCGATTTGCCCAGGGGCGTTGCGTCACCGAGGTATGGAGACGAGTTCCGGAGCCCGCAATTCCCCGGCTATCCTTGCCGCCTGGAAGATTGTCATCAAAACCAGGATGGGCTCACCCTCGGTCGGGTTGATGGTCAGGACGACGCGGCCGAGCTCGTCGCTCATGCCGCAAGACCAGTCCTTCACGGCTATCACCTTTCGGACGGCCATATGCCTTCTCCTGCACGGAAGGTTCTCCGCGGGCTACGCCGTCTGGAGTTGGTCGACAGAACCTTCGCCTGACATTGCAACCAGCCGAAATGCGGCAAATGCGGCCAATATTATGAAAACCGCCGTGACGTTCAGGGACATCGTCGATGCAAGGACGCCCCCGTCAAAGCAACTCAGTTCCATGGCGCTGCACCCCTTGAAGCCACTGACGGTCCGGATGATGATCCTGCTTGGGGCGAAATACAAGCGTTCGCTAATACGCTGATGCCGGCTGGCCAGCCCTGCGCGCAGCTTTTGAACAGCCGAACGCTTGGTTGCTGGTTCCCGCTCAAGGGCTCGAACCTCGATTCACGCCTTCAAAGGGCGCTGTCCTACCATTAGACGAAGCGGGAAAATGCACGTTGCGCCCCACCCCTAGCCGGTTCGCGCGCCGGGATCAACGCACGGGGGCGGCAAAGCCGATTGGAAGCGCGGTGTCAGTCCGGAAAGTTGGTGACAGGTTCCTCGCAGCGGTAGACCGGGCAGCTGCCGTCGCGGGTCGGGACACAGGCCGACATCGGCACCTCCGGCCAGTCGCATTCGTTGCCGAACTGCCTGACATAGCGGTCATAGGTGTTGGGTCCGGTGGTCAGCACCACGGCATGATGGCTTTGGAGCAGTTGCCGGAGTTGGTCGCAACTCATCGTGCGGGTGTCGGGCCTGGCTTCGGCAAGGCCGGTCGCGGCCAGCAGGATCGCTGCCGTCATCAAGGCAATTCGGTGCATCGGCATGGCTATTCCCTCGAATGGAAGTATCGGCCGAAACTCGCATCCCGGCGGGTGGTTCCGCAACCGCCGGCTGGCCGTCTGTGGCGGCGCAACCAAATGGTTCGTCGCGCATTGCTGGGGATGGATGGGAGGAAGCCCTACGAGACCCCGCAATGGCGGCCCGGAAACGGGGACCGCGAGGCCATGTGCTGTTCTTTCTGCGGCGGGCGCGACCACAGCTATGAGGACTGTCCGCAAAGGGATACTGACGCCGATCCAGTGCCGAATGCCCCTGACCCTCCCAAGCCAGACTGATCCGCGCCGGTATGCCGCCAGCAATATGTCAAATGCGACCCGCCGGCATTCGTACATCTGACTGATGTCGTGATTTTCAACGCCGTCCGGCTACATCCTGACCTTACCGGTGTCACCGATTTCCGGGCGGCTGTCGCTGACCGTTGCGGCCAGCATCTTCACATAGCTGACCACGGTGCCGGGGCTGTCCCAATACTGGGCGTCCTTCGGCGTCACCTTAAGCACGCGGATCGAAGGATCATCGGCACTGTCCCACCAGGCCTTGGCCGGGGTCGACCACAACTCCCTGATCTTGGCGCGGTCGTTCGAAACCGCCGCCAGACCGCTGACGGAAACATATTTCTGGCCGCCTGAATCGGCGAAGGCGAGACCGACATTGGGCTCGGCTTCGATCTCGTCATCCTTGTGACTGTCGACATCGGTGAGGAAGTAGACGGCGTTTTCGTCGCGCACCACATGCGCCGCCATCGGTCGCGAGCGGATGTCATCGCCTTCGCGAGTGGCGAGCATACAGAAGCCGATCCTGTCCATCAGTTTCCAGACCCGGTCGAGATCGCTGTTGCCGTCGCTCATTGTGTGCCTCCTTATTGAGCCGTCCATGGGGGTGTCGGGTGCAACTCGCGCAGGCGCGCAAGGTTCCGGACATGAACTGCCCGGACTGTTCCTGGGAGGAATGTTGGAGGCGATTGCAACCAAAACGCACCGCGGCGCATTGGTGGCCATGCGCGCGATCCGCGCATGAGGGAGAAGGGGTCGACAGTGACAGATTTGGCGGGCCGTGATGCCTTGATCGCCATCACCGCCGATGCGCGGCTGGCGGCGATTGTCGATTCGTCCTTCGACGCTATCGTCAGCAAGGATCTGAACAGCATCATCACCAGTTGGAACGCGGCGGCGCAACGCATGTTCGGCTACACCGCCGAAGAGGCCGTCGGCCGCTCCGTGCTCATGCTCATCCCCGATCATCTCAAGGATGAAGAGACCGACATCATCAGCCGGGTTCGCAGGGGCGAGCTGCTGGCCAGCTACGAGACGATCCGCCGGCGCAAGGATGGCGGCCTCATCGCCGTGTCGCTGACCATTTCGCCGATCAGGAACGCGTCCGGCGAGATCATCGGCGCCTCGAAGATCGCCCGCGACATCACCGCCAGCAAGGAGAGCGAGCGCCGGATCAGGCTTTTGCTCCGCGAGGTGAACCATCGCGTCAAGAACCAGTTCGCGGTGATCCTCTCGATGATCAGGGAGACCAGCAAACGCTCGACCGATCCGCGTGAATTCGAGGAGTTGATCCGCTCCCGCATCATGGCGCTGTCGCGGTCGCACGATCTGCTGGTGAACTCGGAATGGGCCGGCGCCAGCCTCTTCGACCTCGCCCAGGAGCAGCTCAAGCCGTTCGGCCACGAGGCGCGGGTATCGCTCTCCGGGCCGCTTTTGACCCTGCAGCCGAACGCCGTGCAGAATCTCGGCATGGCATTTCATGAGCTCGGCACCAACTCATCAAAATATGGCGCGCTGGCGAGCGAGGCCGGGCGGCTCGAGATCACCTGGCGGATCGTCGAAGGCGTTTCTGACAAGCGGGAAATTCATCTGGTTTGGGACGAGACGATGCCGGTGCGCGAGGGAGAGCGGCGGGACGAAAGCACGCGCAAGGGTTTCGGCACCGTCGTCCTGCAACGGGTCGCGCCGCAATCGCTGAACGGCTTGGCGGTGCTGGATCGCAGCCCGGGCCATCTCAAATGGTCCCTGACGGCGCCGCTGGCTTCGATCATCGTTCCGCAGCTCGGCGCCGACGTGCCCGAAACCGAAACGTCCTGAGGCCTTGAGGATTGGCTCCATCAACCTCCCTTTGGCAGATGCGTATTCAAAAGCGGCCGCATCCTTGCCGCACCTGGCCGTGGATTCAGGAACCGCGACCCGGTGGCCGCGTTGTGGCGTCAAGCTTTTGGAGGGGACATCATGGAACAGCTCGTCGAGGAATTCGGCCATTCCACCTACACCTCGTTTCCGGTCATCGCGGCGCGGCTGTTGCTGGCCACCCTCTATGGCGCGGTCATCGGTTTCGAACGCGAATGGCGCAATCGCCCGGCCGGACTTCGCACGCATATCCTCGTCTGCGTCGCCGCCGCCACCTTCGGCATCCTGACGGTCGAGATCGTGCACGCGCCGATGTTCGCGGGGGAATCGGTCAAGGTCGATCCGATCCGGGTGGTCGAGGCGGTGACCGCCGGCGTCGCTTTCCTCGCCGCCGGCTCGATCATGTTTTCGCGCGGCGAGGTGCATGGGCTGACGACCGGCGCCGGCATGTGGCTGGCGGGCGCGATCGGCGTCGCCTGCGGACTGGGTCTTTGGCAAGTGGCCGGGTTCGGCACGCTGATCGTGCTGATAGTTGCCGGCTTTCTGCGCCGGTTCGAACGCGGGCCCGGCCTTGCCGCCGGTGATGAAGGCAGTCAGGCAAAGGCGGAGAAGGAGGGGGCCTCGGCCCGATCAAAGGGAGGGCGAAGGTAATCCCGTTCGCCGAGAGATGCCGTGACTGGTTTCACCGAAGAAGCCGGCCAGCAGATCGGCCGTGCGCGCCGGGTTCTCCTTGGGAAAGAAGTGCCCGCCCGGCATCGCCTGGCCGCGCACATCGTCGGCCCAGCCGCGCCACAGCGCCAGCGGCCCGCCTTCGCCGGCATACCATTGCGCCAACGCGCCCTGACCGCTCCATAGCGCCAGCAGCGGGCAGCGAATGCGCCGGCCGGCTGCCTTGTCGGCATGGTCGTGCTCGCGATCGAGCGTGGCTGCCGCCCGATATTCCTCGCAGATGGCATGGGCGTGGGCAGGCGCGCGCAAGGCCTCGACATAGGCCTGACGCACTTCGGCTGGAAACGCCGATGACGACGAGCCCCAGCCGTTGAGCGCATTGTCGACGATCGCCTCGGCGGCGCTGGACAGGATCTTTTCCGGCAACGGCTCGGGCTGCGCCAGCAGCGACCATGGCCAATAACCCAGCGCCAGCCTGGCGTCGGCCCGGTCCCAGGCATCGGCGGTCGGCACGATGTCGAGAACGGCGAGCCTGTCGATGCTGCCCCGATGATCGAGCGCCATGCGGTAGGCGACACGCCCTCCGCGATCATGGCCGGCGACCATGAAGCTGCTGAAACCCAGCTTCTCCATCAGCCTCATCATATCGGCGGCCATGGTGCGCTTGGCATAGGGGGCGTGGTCGGGAGTGGATGCCGGACACGAACTGCGGCCATAGCCGCGCAGGTCGGCGCAGACGACGCTGAACCGGCTGGCCAGAGCGGGGGCGATGTCGCGCCACATCAGATGCGTTTGCGGAAAGCCGTGCAGCAACAGCAGCGGTGGCCCGCCGCCGGCGCGCAGGCAGAATATGTTGGCATCGCCGGTGTCGATTTCCGCGCCTTGGAAACCCTCGAACATGATCGCCTCCGGCACGCGCAACGGCGGCAAACGGGTTTGGTTGCAATGCCGCCCGGCGAGGCGGCCAACCTTTTTCGTCGACAGACGTTGTCCCTGTGAAGGGAAGGTCGCCGCGGGCGACCGTGCAAGAAAGAAGGAGGCAGTGATGAGAATTCTCGCCATCATGCCAATCGGCCTCATGCTGGCGCTGGCAGTGCCGGCCGCGGCCCAGCAGCAGAACGACAGCCAGGCACAGGCCGACAAATGCAGGGCTCAGACCGAGCAAGGGGCAAAACAGCAGCCTGGACAGCAGGCCGATGACGGCAATTTGACCGCGAAGCTCAACGATTGCGGCGGCGTGCTGAAACCGCCCCCGACGGGCGACCAGGGCATGGCGGCGCCGGCCCCCGAGGAAGGCAAGACGCCGGTGATCAAGCCGGGTGAAGTGCCGCCCCAGCCGCCGAAGCAATAAACGCCGCTGGCTGGTATTATCGCGCAAGCTAATGGAACCTCGTTATCTCAGGAGCGTTTCTCTCACGACTTGGAATTCGGAGAGATTATCGTGAGAGATATTGCGACCACGGCCACGTTGCTTGCCTCGATAGCCATCGTTATTGCCTTGATTCTTCTGGCGCCGAAGAGTTTTGGCTTCGAAACCTCTCAGCCGATTGTCCAGGGCGAGCTTCCAACGAAATGACAAAGCAGGCGAGGCACGACGCCCCGTCTGCTTCCTTTGACACCTACCGCACCAGCACGCCGGCATGGCTGCAGAGCGCTGCGAACGCTTCCTGCGCCTCGGCGGCGCCTGTCCCGGTTTCCAATGCGGCTTCGACCTTCTCGCGCGCCGCCTGGTAGAACGGGCCGCGTTTGGCCTGCGGCCAGTCGATCAGGATTTCGCTGGCATCCTTGAGCGTGGCGACGTCGCGGATCGTGTCCGACCCATGCGGCTTGATCCGCATCGGTGTGGGCAAAATGAGCTCGGACATGTCCTGTTTTCCAACTACTGGAGGAGTTTTGCTTCGCGCGCGGCGTCGATCATCGCCCGCATCGCTTTTTCCGCCGGCGTCCAGCCATCCAGCGCATCGCGGCAACTGCGCAACGCCGCCCGGTAGCGCCGTCCCTGGCCAGACGGCCAGTCGCCGAGGCATTCCAGCCCTTCCCAGGCGCTGCGGATGATGCGCTCGCGCTCAGGCGCGAATTTCAGCCTGATGGGGCGGGGAAACATCTTGTCGTTCAACGGTCGTCTCCATGATTGCCGCAAGTGTCGCTGGCGACATGCGTGAGAGGCGATCGGTAACGTCGGCGGCAGGACAGGGTTCCCTTCCCAGGAGATCAAATCTCGGCGTCGATGTCCGACAGCGATCTCGGCGTCGGCGCTTCGGCGCTGTGCTGCGCTGGGCGGTCATGCTCGAACTGTTCGGTGCCGGGCAGAGCGTGCAGCCAGGTCTCGCGCCTGGAGGTCCACAATTCATATTCGGGCACGAGATCGGTCGGCGCGATGTCGAGGCTGCCGATCGCCACCTCGGCCTCATTGTCGTCGACCCAGGCGACGCGGCCGCCGCATGTCGGGCAAAAGCTCCGCGTGCCATAGGAGCTGACGAGGCCGGTGGTCTCGAAGGCCTCGCGCGGCCAGATGGCAAAGGCCGAATAGACCGAACCGCCGGCCTTGCGGCAATCCTTGCAGTGGCACAGGCCAACGCGCAATGGCGGGCCGTGAACCTCGAACTGCACGCCGCCGCACAGGCAGCTGCCGGTCCTGCGTATGGTGTCGGACATGGCGACCTCCCTCAATGCGTGGCGCTGCCGGCCGGGTGGGACAGATGCTCGTCTGCCGTTTCGTTGGCCAGGATGAGAAACCGGGAAAAAGACATCCTGTTCACCGTACCACCAGGCCCGGTTGACGCGGCCCGCAGCATCTTCAACGCCGCCCAGGCGAAATGGTTTCGGCTAGCCGCGGGCCGCCATATGGGCGTCGAGCTTCTTGCGCGAGGGGCCGTAGCGCTTGATGATGGTCTGTGCCTCGCTTGGCGGGATGCCGTATTTGCGGGCAAAGGCGGCAACCTCGTAGGGCTCTTCACTCGAGACCTGCTTGCGGTCCTGTTTCGTCTTCGACTTGTCGTCAGCCATCTCAGGCCTCGCTTTCTGTTGTCGGGGACGCGCAGTCTTCGGCGCCCGCGATCAACACGACATAACACAGATTGGCGCCGCCGGTTCCACCAGACGACACGGCCTGGGCTGCGATAGGCCTGTATCAGGCCGAGGGCCGCATGGTATCGGCGGCGGCAGCGTGGTCGCCGTCACATTCGGAGCATGCCGCGCTGAGGCCGGGGCAGCCGCGCCGGTGCGTGCCGGCGGGGCAGCAATGGCCGTTGGAATTCGTCCAGCGCGGGCATTCGAAGACCTGGCCAGCGCCACCGCAGCCGCTGCACTCCAGCGGCGCCGCCGCGATTGCAACTTGGTGGTAATCACGGAAGTGCTATCGTTAGTCGGGGCTAATGCATCGGCGTGCCGAC
>NZ_RZPQ01000235.1:0-7552 GCF_003999135.1 Mesorhizobium sp. M7A.F.Ca.CA.004.06.1.1
GCGCTGCTTCTGGCCAGCGGCGATCCGCGCATGGACTTCCTGCTCGCCTGGCTGTCGGGATCGACCTATCGCGCAACGCCAACGGATGCCTTCACCGCCGCAACGGTCGCGGTCACCGTCCTCGCGCTGGCGCCGCTGACCGCGCGCTGGCTCGATATACTGCCGCTCGGCGAAACCGCCGCGCGTGGCCTTGGCCTGCGACTGGGACGTGTTCGCGCCACATTGCTTGCGCTCACCGCATTGGCCACCGCAACCGCGACATTGGTCATCGGCCCGCTGAGCTTCGTCGGCCTGATGGCGCCGCACCTCGCACGCATGCTTGGCTTCCACCGCGCCGTGCCGCAGCTTCTGGCCTCGGCCATGACAGGCGGGCTGATCCTCGTTGCCGCCGACTGGGCAGGGCGGACGCTGATCTTTCCCTGGCAAGTGCCGGCCGGCCTCATCGCCGCCTTCGTCGGCGGCCCCTATTTCATGGCGCTGATGTGGAAAGGCAGGCAATGAAGTCCGTCCTGGCATATTGCCGCCCTTGCGCTGCCGATTGTAAGCAGCGCCCACCGATGACGGCCGGCGCGCTCACCGCGCCCGTCAAGACAGCTTGCGGTTCACCTCGATGATCAGACGTTTCCTTTCCTACTACGCGCCCTGGAAGGGGCTGTTCGCGCTCGACTTCTCCTGCGCGGTGCTGGCCGGCCTGCTTGAACTCGGCTTTCCCATGGCGGTCCGCACCTTCGTCGACCAGCTGCTGCCGCAGCAGGACTGGACCTTGATCATCATCGCGTCTGCCGGGCTGCTGGTGATTTACCTGCTCAACACCGTGCTGATGGCGGTCGTCACCTATTGGGGTCACATGCTCGGCATCAACATCGAGACCGAGATGCGGCGCAAGAGTTTCGACCATTTGCAGAAGCTGTCGTTCCGCTTCTACGACAACCACAAGACCGGCCATCTCGTCGGCCGTGTCACCAAGGACCTCGAGGAGATCGGCGAGATCGCCCATCACGGCCCCGAGGACCTGTTCATCGCCATCATGACCTTCGCCGGCGCCTTCGTGCTGATGTTCACGGTCAACATGCATCTGGCGCTGATCACGGCGGTGATCGTGCCTCTGATCGCCTGGGTGACGATGCGCTACGGCGACCGCATGGAGCGCAACTGGCAGGCGCTGTACCGGCGTGTCGGCGATTTCAACGTCCGCATCGAGGAGAATGTCGGCGGCATGCGCGTCGTCCAGGCCTTCGCCAATGAGGAGCATGAGCGCACGCTGTTCGCGCATGACAACCAGCGCTACCGCCAGACCAAGCTCGACGCCTACCGCATCATGTCGGCCAGCAATTCGCTGAACTATATGGGCATAAGGCTGATCCAGCTCGTGGTCATGATCGCCGGCAGCTATCTCGTCATCACGGGAGGCCTCAGCAATGGCGGCTTCGTCGGCTTCCTGCTTTTGGTCGGAGTCTTCGTACGGCCGATAGAGAAGATCAACTCGGTGATCGAGACCTATCCCAAGGGTATTGCCGGCTTCCGGCGCTACACCGAGCTACTCGACACCGAACCCGACATTGCCGACCGGCCAGGTGCCGTGACTGTGGGCGGCCTCAAGGGCGACATCGAATATCGCGGTGTCAGCTTCGGCTATGGCGACGGCAAGCCGGTGCTCAGGGGTATCGATCTCACCATCCACGCCGGCGAAACCATCGCCTTCGTCGGCCCGTCCGGCGCCGGCAAGACCACCATCTGCTCGCTGCTGCCACGTTTCTACGAGGTCAGCGCCGGCGCGATCAGCATCGACGGCATCGATATCAGGGACATGACGCTCGCTTCGCTGCGCGGCCAGATCGGCATCGTCCAGCAGGATGTGTTCCTGTTCGGGGGCTCGATCCGCGAAAACATCGCCTATGGCCGTCTCGGCGCCTCCGACGAGGCTATCGCCGATGCCGCGCGGCGGGCGCAGCTCGACGGCATGATATCGGGCCTGCCGGCCGGCTATGACACGATCATCGGCGAGCGCGGCGTAAAATTGTCCGGCGGCCAGAAGCAGCGGCTGGCGATCGCCCGCATGTTCCTGAAGAACCCGCCGATCCTTATCCTCGACGAGGCGACGTCGGCGCTCGACACCGAGACCGAGCGCGAAATCCAGAAGTCGTTGGCCGAACTTGCCGAGGGCCGAACCACGCTGGTCATCGCACACCGGCTGGCAACGATCCGCGGCGCCGACCGCATCGTCGTCGTCTCGGAGTCGGGCGTCGTCGAACAGGGTTCGCACAGCGAACTGCTCCGCGCCGGCGGCATCTATCGGCGCCTGCATGACGCCCAGCATCTGGTGTCGTCGCGCTGATACGAAACCGCTGGAGCAATTCCAGGGAAAGTGTGAAACGGTTTCCGTTCGGAATTGCGTCAAGCAAACAAGTGCCGATCGAAAAACGGGAGCCAAAAATGATCAAGGCGACGCCCTTCGACTTTCCCTATGACGGCAGGCTGATGGCCGAAACCACCGCGCTGATCGTCATCGACCTGCAGCAGGATTTCCTGTCGACGACGGGCTACTTCGCCAGGCAGGGATATGATCCCTCGCCGCTCAGGGCGATCCTGCCGACCGTGAGCCGGCTGATATCAGCCGCCCGCAAGGCCGGTGTCAGGGTCATCCACACCAGGCAGGGCTACCGGGCTGACATGGCCGACATGACGCCCTACGAGACATGGCGCCGCAAGCGCGCTGGGCTCGAAGGCACCGAAATCCTGCTGCGCTCTGGTCCAGGATTCCAGATCGTTCCGGAGATCGACGTCGCCCCGCAGGACATCATCGTCGACAAGACCTGCAACAGCGCTTTCACCTATACGGATTTCGAACTTGTGCTGCGCGCGCAAGGCATCACGCATCTGCTGTTTTCCGGATGCACCACGGATGTCTGCGTCCACACCACGCTGCGTGAGGCCTGCGACCGCAATTTCCAATGCCTGACGATTTCGGACGCCTGCGCCAGCGGCGACAGACAAGCGCACGAAGCAGCCCTTCACATGGTGACGGTTGAAGACGGCGTCTTCGGCGCGCTAACGGGTTCGAGCGCTGTCATTGAAGGCCTGTCGCGGCTTGGCGACAGGCCCGAGGCAACAAAAGGCTGAAGAACTTCAGCCCGTTGCCCGCGTCTCCAATCCTGCACGAGACGCATATGCCCCAGGCTGGAATGCCTCGTGTTCGCGACGCGCCAGCGAATTGCGCAGCAGAGCGATCGTTTCCCGGCCGAGCGTTGCGATCTCGCGTGGCGTGTCGACGCCGACAATCATGAATTCATCGATCCCAAGGGCTGCATACGCAAGCAGCGACAGGGCGGCCTGGGCTGGTGGCCCGGCAACATCGACCGCCTTGTGGCCGGAGGCGGAAGCACCTTGGTGAATCCCGACCGGAAGCGCGAAGCGCAGCTTGCCGGCCCGACCATGTTCGGCGGCGGAGCGGCGCACCCGCTCCATCAATTGCCGGATCTCGTCGATCGAGCCGGGCGCCAATTCAAAGACATCGGCATGCCGGCCGGCAACTTTGAGTGCCGTTCCGGACTGCCCGCCCATGCGGATGACCAGGTCGGCGCCGTGCGGTCCCTTGCGCGGCACATAGCCGCCCTTGATGCTGTAGAACGTTCCTTCGTGGTCGAAGGGCCGGTCGTTCGACCACAGCCGCTTCAGCAGCACCAGATATTCGTCGATGCGCTGCCAGATGACGGTGTGCCCGACCGGCCGTGTTTCGGCGTCGGCGTCGCTCAGCGGCTCGCTGATCATTCTCAGCGCCAGGCGCCCGCCGCTTTTCCTGTCGATCGACGCCAGTTGGCGGGCCGCCACGGTCGGTTCGACCACGCCCGCCCAATGGGTGAGCACGACTTCCAGCGACGAGGTGCGATCGAGCACCTGGGCCGCAAAATCCATGTTGGTCAGCAGTCCGGCCGAATCGTCGATGACGATCTTGCGGAAGCCGCCATCCTCGATCAGCCCGAGCTTGGTCGCGGTCTCGGCAAAGTCGTAGAAAAAGGGAACCGCGGCATCGGCGGTCTTACCGGGAATATGCGTGAACTCGATCGGCATTGCCATGTCCTCCGTGGTGTCGGGCGCGCGAAAGCACGCCGAGGATTCGGTTCATTCAACTCCGATTGCCTGAAAGCGGTGGGCAGCTAAGCCCGGTCGATCTGACGACTCAGGGAATAAGGCCCAGCACAACGGCCCCGGTGAACACGAACGCAAGGGCAAAGACGAGATAGGCGAAAGCCCCGGCATAGGCCGGGCGAAAGGCCTGGGCATTGGCCGACCGCTGATCACTGCGATCCGTCTGGGCGTTCTGGATATAGGACATATCGACCTCCGTCTCGGCGGTTAATCTATAAAACTTGTAGACTTTGTCGATTGCTATTTTTAGGCCAAAGATGGAATAATTTTCTCCTATGGTGCTGGAAGTTGGTAGGCACTTGCTTAGAGGGAGCACTCTAACGGCCGATCCATATGGAGCGTCCGTTTTTTGCTTCTGCGTCCGAATGGACCTATGACCTTGCTTTCGCTGCGCTCAATTCGTGGATTGGCCGCCCGGCGCCGGCGCGGTAGCATCGCCCACCAGCAAAGCGAAATCGCCACACAGGGGGCAGAAAAATGGGCACAAGACTGGCCGGCAAGGTCGCCATCATTTCGGGGGGCGCGACGGGAATGGGTGGAGCGGCTTCGGAGCTGTTCGCCGCCGAAGGCGCCAAGGTGGCGATCATCGACCGCAACGGCGAGGCGGCCGCCGCAACCGCAGCGACAATCAGGGCGCGCGGCCATCTCGCCGAGCATTTTGTCGCCGACGTCTCCGACGAGGCACAGGTCGAAGCGGCCGTGAAGGGTGCTATCGAAAAACTCGGACCGGTCACCGTGCTGTTCAACCACGCCGGCACCATCGTGATAAAGCCCTTCCTGGAGACCACGGTGCAGGAATGGGACTGGCTGCATGCCGTCAATGTGCGCTCGATGTTCCTGATGACGCGCGCCGTTTTGCCCGGCATGATTGCGGCCGGCGGCGGCTCGATCGTCTGTACTTCGTCGATCTCGGCGGTGGCGGCGACTCCCAACGAAGTGCTCTACGACACCACCAAGGGCGCCTGCCACATGTTCGCCCGCGCCATCGCCGTCGAGTTCCGCGACCGCAACATCCGCTGCAACGCCGTCTGCCCCGGCTTCATCCGTACACCGCACGGCCTGCGCGAGGTCGCCGACCTCGGCAGGCTCGGCGTCGACGTCTCCGACGCGGCACTGGCCGCGCAGCAGGGCCGCATCGGCGAGCCGGAAGAGGTGGCGAGGGCAGCGCTCTACCTGGCCAGCGACGAGTCGAGCTTCGTCAACGGCACGCATCTGTTCGTTGACAATGGTTTTACGGCGATGTGAGGCTTTCCAGGGACAGGTTCTTCGTCCCAGGGACAGCTTGTCGCCCTTCCTCTACCCCGTCGATCGGGGGAGAGGAAAGGCACCAAGTCCTGCTCGTCTACCGTTCTTCCCGTCGAAACGGCTTGAGCAGCGCCGACGGTGCCGTCGCGTTGCGCGACATCACCGCCATGGCGACAATGGTGAAGATGAACGGCAGCATCAGGAACGCCTCGTAGGGGATGTGTCCGAGCCCGCTGGCCTGCATGCGCAACTGCAGCGCATCGACGAAGGCGAACAGCAGCGCCGCCCCCGCCGAGCGCCACGGATCCCAGCGGCCAAACACGACCAGCGCGATCGCCACCCAGCCACGCCCCGAGACGACGCCGAAGGTGAAGGCGTTGAACTGCGCCATCGACAGAAAGGCGCCGGCCAGCCCCATCAGCGCACCGCCGAGGATGACTGCCTGGAAGCGCGTGGCAATGACGCTGACCCCCGCCGAATCGGCGGCGCGCGGGTTTTCGCCGACCATACGCACCGACAGGCCCCATGGCGTGCGGTAGAGCACGAAGGCGGCCAGCGGAATGGCCAGGATCGCCATGTAGACCAGCGCGAACTGGCTGAACACCGCCGTCCCGAGCACCGGGATGTCCGAAAGGAGCGGGATCGGCAGTGTCTGAAACCCCTTGATGTTGGGCGGCACCGACTGCTGGCCGAAGATCAGCCGGTAGAGGAAATAGGCGAGGCCCGACGAGAACAGCGTCACGCCGATGCCGCAGACATGCTGGCTGAGGCCGAGCGCCACAGTGAACAGCGCATGCAGCGCGCCCATCAGCATGCCGGTCAGCACCGCAGCCAGCACGCCGAGCCACAGGCTGCCGCTGAGACTGGCGGCGGTAAAGCCGGTCATCGCCGACAACAGCATGATGCCTTCGATGCCGAGATTGAGCACGCCAGCCCGCTCCGAGAACATTTCGCCGAGCGTTGCAAAAGCCAGCGGCGTGGCGATGCGGATGATCGCGGCCAGGAAGCCGACCTGGAAGATCTGTTCGAACACCGCGCTCATCGGGCAACCCCGACGCGGCGGATGCGATAGGCGGTGAACAGCAGCGCCACCAGCATGGAAAGCAATGCGGTGCCCTGGATGACGTCGCTGAGGAAGGCCGGCACGCCGGTCGCCCGCGACATCGCTTCGGCGCCGGTCATCACGGCGGCAAGGAAGATCGCCGCCGGCACCACGCCGAGCGGGTTGAGCCGCGCCAGCATGGCAACAACGATGCCGGAATAGCCGTAGCCCGGCGAGATGTCGCTCATCACCTGGAAATGCACGCCGCCGACCTCGCCGACGCCGGCCAACCCGGCCAGCGCGCCGGACAGCAGCGCCGTCGAGATCAGCACCCGCTCGACATGGATGCCGCCATATCTGGCGGCTTCCGGGTTTTCGCCGGTGACCCTGATCCTGAAGCCGAGCGTCGTGCGCACGATCAGGAACCAGGTCAGCGGCGCCGCGATCAGCGCCGCGACGACGCCGAGATGCAGTCTTGTGCCTTCGAGCAGCACCGGGAAATTGGCCGAATCCTCGATCGGCGGCGAGATCGGATAGCCGCTGAAGGAGTCCTTCCACGGGCCTTCGATCAGCGCCATCAGCGCATAATAGATGACCGAGTTGAGCAGCAGCGAACTGACGACATCGTCGACCTTGAATTTTACTCTGAGCGTCGCCGGCACCAGCGCGACTGCGGCTCCCGCCGCGGCACCGGCGACCGCCATCAAGACCATGGCGAGCGGCCCCGGCATTGGAATGGCGCCGACAAAGCAGCTGGCCACCGCGCCGGCCAGCAATTGCCCCTCGGCGCCGATGTTCCAGAATTTGGCCCGGAAGGCGACCGCGACCGCCAGTCCGGTGAAGATCATGGGTGTTGCACGCACCATCGTTTCGGTGATCGCATAGCTGTCGCCCAGCGACGCCGTGAACATCACGCCATAGGCTTCGAGCACGCCGGCGCCGGCCAGCGCGATGAGGCCGCTGCATAGGATGAGCGTCCCGCCGATCGCCAGCAATGGCAGAGCGAGGTTGAACCAGGCAGGTGTGCTTGTGCGGGCTTCCAGGCGGAACATTAGGCGGCACCCTCTGTTCTGTCTGTCGAGCAAGAATTCTGACGAAGAGGGACCCCCACCCCTAGCG
>NZ_RZPQ01000236.1:0-7547 GCF_003999135.1 Mesorhizobium sp. M7A.F.Ca.CA.004.06.1.1
GACTTGCAGGATGTCGCCTTCCGCGAAGGCACTGGCAATCGTTGACGGGATGATGTTCATCAGGAAGCTGGTCACGGACTGCTCGTGAGCCGTGGCCACATAGCCCTTAACGGCTTGGACATCGAGCGAGGCCGGATCGATGTTGAGGCCGGCGCCAGGTTGAACGATATTCGCGACAATCAGTCCGACAACGAGTGCAAGTGTCGAGAAGGTGAGGAAATAAACCATCGCCTTGGCGGCAACTCGGCCGACCTTCTGCAGATCGCTCATGCCGGCAATGCCGGTCGCAATTGTCAGGAAGATGACAGGTGCGATAATCATCTTGACGACTTTGATGAAGGCATCGCCGAGCGGCTTCAGGCTCTGGCCGGTTTCCGGATAGAGGTAGCCAATTGCGGCTCCCAGGACTATGGCGGCAAGCACCTGCACGTAGGTCCGGGCAAAATGGGGCTTGCGGGGCGCTGCGATCGCGCGGGGGACTCTTGGAACCAACACCGTTTCTCTCTCCCTGACCGGATCGGGGTGGGGGCTCCTCCTTCTCCCATGCTGCGCTCCGGTCGAGCGCTGCTGTCATCTCGGAGCAAGCGCCGTGCCAACTGGAGGCCTGTCCCGTCCAGCGAGATTGGTGCGGGTTGCGCACTGGAACCCTCCACCTTTGCCGGAATTTGCACTCAAGGCTCGCCAAAGATCGCGTCTGAAGAAGTGCTTCGCCAGAGAGGGAATTGACCAGGTCGCCTTGCGGCCGTGTCTTTGATGTCTGCCGCAGATCGACTGCCGGCCGATATCTCTGTCGTCTTGGTGACTTTGGTTTGTCAGTTTTGCGACGGAATGCGCGCAAACTGCAGGATATCCTACACGCCCATCAGAGCACGCGGTACAAGCGATTAAGCGTAGGAGCGCATTGAATCTCCGAGGTCAAAAAATCTTGAATAAGGTCCCCGTGCGAAGTGAATCCGCAACTCGTCAAAGTTCTCCACCGTTTGATCCAGCGGTCGCGTTTCCTGGCGCTGCAGGATGGCGTTATCTGATGGCTCAAGCGCTGGAACGCCCAGGAAATCCCAAACCGCTCCCAGGCATTGGGCAGGTTCGTGAAGTAGGCTCTCGTATTCCATTACAAGCAGGTTGGTCGACGTGAAGGAGTCCATAACGCGAGCGTGAAAATCGTCGGCGGCTTTGAAATAAGCCTCACAGTCGGCGATTGACAACCTGACGCTCGGTGGCCGAGCGGTATCGTTGTCCCAGCTGAACTTCAGCCAGTGACCGCTTTCCCTGGCCTGCACAAAGGATCGGAGCGATTCCAATACGTTTCGGCGAACAACAAGGATGACCTTGAGTGCTGGCCAACGAGCCAGTTCCGCAAAGAATGCGGGACGCTCGCGAAACTGAGGTTCATTGATCTTGCATCCAAGATGCGTCACATTCTTGTAGTCGCGCATAGGGCAGCGCACATAGGCAAGCTCAAGAAGCTCGCGATCCGTGCCTAGCAGGCGATCAGTGCTGGGCCAATTGGGATCATATTCGTTTAGCAACTCACCGTTACTCAAAACGGTCGGATGCTCGTTTAGCAATTCTTCTAAATAGTGTGTTCCGGTCCTTGGCATAGCAAGGATCACAAAAGGCTCAGGAGTTGCTTCGTTGTGGGTCATTGCATGTGTATCCAACTAAATAATGGCCGCGACGGTCTGTGGACGCGCACAAGAAGCTTGGCTGCTATCGATTGAACGCTCCGGGTGGGTCCGCGCCTCACCATCCAGCCTGTTCTTCGAGGTGTGGTCGCGAAGCTGGGCGGGTGCCTGCAGCGGCTGGGTGGCGCCCGGCTTCGGCGTTGTACCACTCGCGATTCCTAGCATACGCATGCCTCCGGGCCGCTGTGGGCAGTTTGCATCCGGCATTGCGGACCTCCTTCTGGTTAATGGGTGTAAGCAAGCGTCAACGCATTAGTCGTCGATGAAACAGTCCAGCCGACAGAAAAAAAGGCAATACAGCGAACATGCAAAGTGCGCCTATATGCAGCCCTACATTGTCGCCCAGGCGGCCGAGCATCACCGGACGGATTAGCTCGATAGAATTCGCCAGGGGCGAGAAGGCCGCAATCTGCTGAAACACTCCTGGCAATTGGCCGACTGGAAAAACCGCGCCCGAAAGGAACAGCATGGGTGTGATGACAAGCGTCTGATAGAAAATAAAATAGTGATAACTGGGCGCGAGCGCGATGACGAGCATGGCCAGGCTCGCAAAGGCGAATCCGGTGAGAGCGACGACCGGTAGCACGTAGAGAACCGACGTCCACGCGGCATAACCTAGCGCGGCCGCAACAATCGCAATTGTCGTACCGGCCAGAAAAGCCTTTGTGGCTGCCCAGGTCAATTCACCGAGAACGATGTCGCCGAGGGTAAGTTGTGTGTGCAGGATTGCTTCCCAAGTGCCCTGATCGCGCATTCGACCGAAAACCGCGTAAATTGTTTCGAAGGTTGATGCTGTCATCGCGCTCGTCGCAACCATGCCGGCTGCCAGAAAGGCGATGTAGGATGCACCTTCGATGCGGCCTACCAACAGTCCAAGGCCAGTGCCGAGCCCGAAAAGGTAAATCATCGGATCAGCAAGGGTGCCGAGCATTGAAGCAAATGCCACCTTCTTCCATGCCAGATGATTGCGGCGCCACACCGCCATCCAGTTCCAGGCGTTGGCGGGTAGAGCGGCCGCAAAACGTTCACCCATTGCTCACTTCTCCATCTCACGTCCGGTTAACCGCAAGAAAACGTCCTCCAGACTGGGTGGACGCTCTAGAATACGCAGACCCGCTCGACCGCGAAGCTGGATGCGCACATCCTCCGGCTCAGGCGCATAGCAAAAGAGCGTCTCGCCGCTTACCTCGACACGCTGAACGTACGGTCTGATCAGCGAAATCAGCTCCTGTGGATTACCGCCGAAGATCTCGATCACGTTGCACCCAATGTACTCGTCGATCAGCGCATGAGGACTGCCCTCGGCGATCTTGCGTCCCCGCTCGAGAACACACAGCCGATCACAAAGCCGCTCAGCCTCTTCCATGAAATGGGTGGTCAAAATGATCGTTTTTCCGCTCGCCAGCAGGAAACGAAGTCGCTCCCAGATCAGATGGCGGGCATGCGGGTCGAGGCCGGTCGTGGGCTCATCCATCACAAGCAACTGGGGGTCGTTGATCAGAGCACGTGCCAGCGTCAGGCGCCGCTTCATCCCGCCGGATAGCAGGCCGACACGTGAATCCGCCTTGCTCTCAAGGCGAGCGAACTCGAGCAGCCGTGGGATGACGGCGTTGATCTCTCTTGTACTCATGCCGAAGTAGCGCCCGAACACCAACAGGTTCTCACGTACCGTAAATTCCAGGTCGAGATTGTCGAACTGCGGGACCACGCCTATGCCCTTGCGGGCCAAGCGGCTGCGTGCCGGCACTGGTAGACCGAGGACTGTTATATCACCCGCGTCAGGCCGGGTCATACCGAGGAGCATACGCGCAATCGTGCTCTTGCCTGCGCCGTTAGGCCCCAGCAGACCGAAGCACTCTCCCGATGCAACGGTGAAGGACAGCCCGTCCACAACGAGCTTGTTTCCGAATAATTTGGTTACGCCGGTAAGGTCGATTGCTACATTGGACATGCGTCTATCTCAAGCGGAATGAGTCCGATTGGCCACCGGCAGCTTACTTGCGAATTCTGGTTCAGAGCAGGCCACCGCCTTGAGATGACACCTTTGGAAAGTCGCGGCCGGAGCGACGTGTGTATCGCTTCCGCCAAAGAATAACGTCAAGATGCCACGTGTCGCTTCCACATAGTCCCCGTTCTGATCATAGGTAACTCGACAAGCTTCACCCCGTGTCGACTGACACAACTTACTCGGTCACTCGGCGCTGCAAGGCCGTCAGACTTCACTAGCTGTGAGCGAAAGATCTGCAGTATGAAGTGACTCCGCAATTCCAGAATTGCCCGCAGCATTTGCTCCGCCAAGCGGCATCGCGCTTGTGATTTCCTTTGTGCTGCTGTTGGGCAGGGGAACACTTTTACGCGACAGCCAATCGCTATTGCTCAATGTACACAGGGCGTAAGCCTTCAAGGGGATCAACAGGAATATCCTGATTAACGCGTGCATTGAATAGCCGATGAATCGAAGCTGCCGAGTGCGGAAAGATAACACCGTAGATCTGATTATGGTCATCGTGACAATAGCCAGCACCGTCCACCAATTTACTGTATGTGAAAATAGTAACTCACCGAGCGCCGTTACTACCGCGATGCCGAGCAACAATGGGCCGAGATTCTCTCCCATCACATCCAAAGTTAGATAGCGATCCAGGCCACGCAGTAGACCTCGCGCAAGCATCGTGTCCCGGAAAGTGCTTCGTGCCCAGCGGAGTTGTTGGCGCAAATAAGGTCCCATCTTGTCCGGAACGACTGTCGCCGCGACGGCACCTGGAACGTACTCGGTTCGAAAGCCTGCTTTCAGCATGAGGATCGTAAGATGACGGTCTTCACCGAAGTCGCTTGGTTTCCCCCTGAACAGCTGCGTCTCGTATTGATCCAGCAGAGAAAGGAGACAAGACCGGCGGTACATTGCACATGGGCCGCAGCAGCACATGACCGCACCAAAGCGACCTTGCGCCGCGCGCTCCTCATTGCAAGCCAGCCAGTATTCCATATCGATCAATCGGGTCAACCAAGTGTCGCTGCGGTTGTATGCCGTCAGCTGGCCCATGGCCGCTCCGACCATGGAATCCCGCATTTTTACTGCAAGCTTCGTGATGACGTCGGACGCAAGTGTCGTGTCAGAGTCGACGCTGAGCACGAAATCTCCAGATGAGCGGCGGATGGCGGCGATCTGCGCCTTGCGTTTGCCAACATTTTCGCGGAGCAGAATGAAATTGAATCTCGGGTCGCCCTCGTAGGCGTGATGTACCGGGATGACGGCATTACGATTTCCAGAACCGTCGTCAACCAGATAGACCTGAAATGTTCCGGAGTAATCTTGATTTGCAATGGAAGCTAAACACGCCGCGAGTGTGCGCGGGTCCTCATTGTAGCAGGGGATAATGACATCCACGCTCGGCCAACGGTCGGATCCGAACAAGCTTTCCGACGGCGGCGTAACATTTTCCGGTTGGGAGTAGACCGCTTGCATGCCTCTGTAAACAGTCGAGAGCACCGCATAAGACGAAACGGCAACAGTACTGGCTGTGGTGAGAAGGTCCATAGGATCTCTGTTTGTTCAGGGATGTTGAGGAAGTGATCGGATTACAAATCCGCGGCCGTGCAATTCTGGAATTAGGCGTGACAACGCTGTCACCGTCTGGTCGCGCAGACTGGCTTGATTGCCTGGTTGCAATTCGTCGGGAGCGCACCCGTCGTGCAACAGCACGATTGCGCCCGGCCGGATATCGGCGAGCACTCTGTCGACGATGGCGTCAACGCCGGGGCGAGACCAGTCGCGTGGATCAATGGACCAATGGACGGGCGCCAATGCCTCACCCGCTAATGCAGCGATTACTTCTTCGGTCCAGATGCCATAGGGTGCACGAAAGTACCGAACCATGGCCTGCGGGCAAGCCATCCCTATGACTCTGTTTGCCTCAACTATCTGGCAGTCGACTTCGACGGACCCGCATTTAGCTAGGTCCGGATGAGTCATCGTGTGGTTGGCTATACCGTGGCCGTCTGTAATAATTCGGCGAACGAGTTCCGGCTCGTCGGCCGCGTAGGCCCCAACAACGAAGAAGGTCGCCGGCACCTGATGTTGCGCCAGCACATTGAGTATCTGCGGTGTGAAAAATGAATTGGGACCGTCGTCAAACGTCAGATAGACGCTGCGCTCTGCAATGCGATCGGCATTGTCACTCTGCCCTTCGCATATGTAGTCCAGAGGCTTCATAGTTCCGGACCGTTCCGGTCGATCAGGGTACCAGACGGCCACTCGTCCATCGAGCGTCCGATCGGCGAAACCAACACGAGTACGTCTTCCAGGCGCGTGGGCGGCAGGTCGGGATGCACATCTGGACGGGTCGACCGTACGCGAACGCCCGACACAATGTTCGCGAGGCCGGCTCTGCAGAATCTTTCGACATGGTTTCGCAGCGCGTGCCGAACCGTGCCGAAAGCGAATGGAACACCCAACTGATGGAGCACTGGGTACGCCACGCGCATCGAAAAACCGATTCCGAGCCCTTCAAGATCCGGACGAACCGCGTACAGGCCCAATTCAGCGACGATCAAGTCGACCTCGCCAACTTTGATGAAGCGCCGCAGCATGCCGATGTGAGCCGCTACCCCATGCGCGTCGTAGCCGATTGCGCGGAATTCCGGCCTCGCGCCGGCCCAACTGCGGCCGCCTTCGAATGGCTCCGCGTTGAAGGCGCCAGTCCGTCCATAGGTCTTTCGAAAAAAGTCGGAGAGTTCGACATGGTCGGCCAGTTGCAGCTCATTTTCCCAGCACAACTTCCACTCGACATTCGGACGCATGGAAGACCTCACCTTGTAGCTGTCTGGTTGAGATAAATGTCCAAGCATTGATTAAATAATTGGCGTCGCGCCAACGGGGCGTAACTTGTGGGGACCGCCGAAAGACCAAGCCGCAATGCAGATGCGACTGACTTTGTACGCCCCGCACACCAGATGATGCTCCTCAGATCCAACGCAACCATCGGAACTACCTATCTTTCCAACTTGAAGCGCTTCTATGGGACCTGCAGCAAAAACGGTAAAATCCTTTGTTTAGATGAAAGGTATCCACGCTTTGGATAACTGGGCGAATGCGTTCCATATGGCTGGTCAATTATCGTCGTCACGCTCGAGGCACTTCTGACGAAGCGCAAAGCTCACGCCCGCGGCACGCGCGGCCGTTGCCGGGCCGCGCGATTATCTCCGTAAGAGCCGAGTGGAGCTCAGACACGACGATTGATCAGAATCTGATTCGCGGGTTCAGTATCTCTTTCGTGTATCCAGCTCTGGGCTGTCCTTTGGCGGGAGTTAGGTTCGCCCAGGTTCTGAGCCTGGGGCGTTGGCCCGTTCGCCGCGCAGGCTCCTTCGCACATCGTCGAGGCCGAGAAAGAGGGGCCACACAGCTCCCCCTGTACTTTCCACCACCCGACACCAGCGCTCACCCAGGGCGCCGGCCTTGCTCACCTCAACGGATAGCGCACTCGCGCCGCTTCACGATTAAAAGAATTCTACAAGCAAGATGCCTGTTTGATCGAGAGACGTCCGCTGCCAATTCCCGCATCGCAGAGGCAGCCAATAGCGCTCGCTTTACATAGTGGTCCGGCAAGCAGCTAGATACGACAGGTGACCTCAAATGAGGCGTCTTGCATGGCTTCTACACCTGCCTGAATGCCAGAACTGCGTTCGTACCGCCCATGGCGAAGGCGTTGCTCATGGCGACGCGCACCTTGCGCTCCCGCGGCACATTGGGTGTGATGTCGAGGTCGCAAGCGGGATCTGGCTCGCGATAGTTGGCGGTCGGCGGCACGACGTCCTCTTGGATTGCCATCACGCAGGCGATCATTTCAAGCGCGCTCGCTGCGC
>NZ_RZPQ01000237.1:0-7546 GCF_003999135.1 Mesorhizobium sp. M7A.F.Ca.CA.004.06.1.1
GGGTTTTGCGGCCTGGCTGCTTGCCGCAAAGCCGCCGCGCCAGGCGACGGCCACCGTCAGCGTGGCGGAGCTGTGGACCAAAAAGGCGCGGCCGGTGAACAAGGCCGGGCAGGGCCTCGAACGCCTGCCGGCCAAACAGTCCGCGCCGCCCGACATCCCCGCCAAACCGCAGGAAACACCGCCCGACCCGACGGTCACCGGCGCGATCGCGCCCACGACGACCGAATTGCCGCCTTCGCATCTCGCCTGGTGCGCCAGCCGCTATCGCTCCTACCATCCGGACGACAACAGCTATCGCTCCTACAGCGGGCAGCTGCGCCCCTGCATCTCGCCCTATCTCCAAGCCGCCGGTCAGGCTGTTTTGCCCGCCGCCGGCGATGGCGACGAAAACGGCGCCGGCCTGGGCGTCTACGTTGCCGACGATGGCGGCGCCGCACTTTCGGCCGACCATGTCGATTCCTGCTTCAGCCGCTACCGCTCCTACCGCCCGGAAGACAACTCCTACCAGCCCTATTCAGGCGGCCCGAGACGGCAATGCCAGTAGCCCCGCGCGCCGCCCGGCATGGCGATCCGATCGCGCGGATTTTCCGGAGCGTCCGCACTGGCGCGGCGTTCAACCCTGACCCCAAGGAGGACTGACCATGAGCGACGACCGGGACGACAGAATTCGTGAGCGCGCCTACCAGATCTGGGAACGGGAAGGCCGCATGCACGGCGACCCTGAGCGGCACTGGCACCAGGCCGAGGCGGAGATCGACCGCGAGTCGGCCCTGCCGCTGACGGCGGATGACGCGCTGCCCGAAACCGGCGAGATCGCCAGCTCCGACGTGCTGGAGGTCGAGGCGCTGGCGGTGCGCACCGGCATATCGGGCGACGAGGCGCAGGAACTGCTCGACCGCCTGGGCAATGACCGCGCGGCAATCGAGCAAGCCGCCCGCAGCCTGAAGGCCAAAAGGCGGCGAAACCCCGATGAGGGACTGGCGAAATGACCGGAAGCTGAGGACAGAACTACCGTTGCGAGGGCTGGCCGGTCACCCGGCCCGAAAGCCCGCGCCTCTGGCGGAGGACGCGGGCCGATCGGACGGCCGATCTTCGGCAGGCGATGGAGGGCACCACCTGCCGCACAGATCAACAATTAGCTCTAGCTAATGTTCCGTCAAGTTGGAACTGAATTTACTTTCGTTTGAATGTCGGCCTCCACCGCAAGTGCGCCGCTGGCCCGGGAATGCATGTGTCCGGCGGGCACCTTGGCTGACGTGGATAGGAATTTTTTCTTGACCGGTGAGGGCAGCTATGCTACATTTTTGCCTATGGTGCTGATTTGCGCCAGTGACCCGCCGCGCAGGCGGGTTTTTTGTTGCCCGCCGCACAGCCGTCACCCGCGAGATTTCTACGCCACGCGTGGTTGAGCCGGCCTGGGCTTGACCATTGTGGCGAGTACGATGCCGGCGACGATGAAGGCCGCACCGACCAGATCGTAATCGTGCAAGCCCTCGCCGAGCAGCAGATAGGCGAGCATGGCCACGAACACCGTCTGCAGGTAGAGCAGCATGCTCGCCCGGCTCGCGCCCAGCGTTTGCACGCTTTTGTTGTAGAGATAGTACATCAAGGCGCCGCCGGGACCTGCCAGATAGGCGAGTGCGAGAAGGCTGTCGACGTCCATGGCGGAGCGTTCGTCGTTGAACAATTCCCACACATGGAAAGGCAAGGCGACCAGCGCACCGGCGCCGAGCAGCAGCACGACCATCGGCAGGAGTTCGATGCCGAATTTGGCACGGCGCAAAAGCACGGTGTAGAGGCCCCAGCAGAACGCGCTGCCGACGATCCACAGCTCGCCGGCGTTGAGCTTGAGTTGCAGCAGCGCCGTCAGGTTGCCATGGGCAACGATGAAGATCATCCCGGCAAGCGCAACCAGGGCGCCAAGCGACTTCCACAGGCCGAGCGGCTCGCCAAGCACAAAACGGGCGAGCACCATCGTCATGACCGGCGACAGCGCCATGATGATGCCGGCCGTGGTGGCGTCGGTGTCGTTGAGGCCGTGGTAGATCATACCTTGGCACAGCGTGAGGCCGATCGCCCCCACGGCGACGACCTCCACGGCGCGCGTTCGCAAAAGCCCGATCATCGCGTCGTGATGACGGTGCACGATCGGCAGCAGGATGGCGCAGGCCAGCGTCAGCCGCCAGAAGCAGAGGCCCCAGGGCGGCATTTCAGGCGCCACCCATTTGGCCGCGATATAGACACCAGCCGAAAGCAGCCAGCACAGCACGGCGGCCGGATAGCCGGTCAGGGAGACCACGGGTTGCGCGGCTTGATGCGCTATCGGCATTGCCTGCATGTCATGCCTCCCCCTTCGACGACCTCGGCCGGACGGGGCAACATAGCCTGTGTCGCTGGGTCGTGCATCCGTTTTGAAAGGCTGAGAAGGAAGCCACGCTCGGCCGTCCTATCTCTTCGACGGAGCGAGGAAGGGTAACGTCCATGGGATTACCAACCTATTGCAGCGTCGTCGTTTCCTTCACCCACTCGACACGGCTATGACGGAACCAGAAGTGAACACCGCAATCCTTTTTCCTCCAGACGGAGGGGTGCAGCGTCGCTGTGCCGTCTTCATGCCGCGTCACTTTCCAGCAGGGTCGCTCGTCGGGCAGCAGATTCATGTGAAGGATGTGGTCGTGACAGCGAGGGCAGAGCATTGCGGCTTGTTCTTCGAAGCCGTCTTCTTCGACAACGTAGAGGGTCTTCTTACGCAATTTTCCAGGGAGTGCGATCCGCACGACGATCGTCTTGTATGGTCGATCGAACCAGCGCCCCGGGAGCGAAAGCAGCCACGCCAGAAACTGAATCAGCCAGGTCATGTAGTCCGCTTTCCGAGCTCTGGTATGCCCAGAAGCGGGCGGACATCGCCGTGGCCCACTTTCGAGGACAGGATAGAGCATATTCCTACTTCGGGCTCGGTGATCAGTTCCATGCTGGCGAGGCTGAACGTAACGCTTGCATACTCCCGATTGACCAGCTCGCGGAACGGGTGAAGCCGGGCGAGGAATTCATCAACGGCAAGTGCCGCGGCCAGCATGTTTACGCTGATCACGGCGGGTCGGCGATTTGCGACACCTCTGATATAGCCGTCTTCGACCTGCAATAGATGCGCCTCGGGATCTGTGCGGCGTAGTCCCGCGGCCGACACGTCATCCATCGAGAACAGATCGCGGCTCATCAGCGACGAGCGGCCTGGCTGTAGGTAGTGGATCGTCCCGCACACTTCCCGAATCTGTCCGCGATTATACCCATCACGTACGGCGTCGAGCCTTATTCCGATGTCGAAGTAGGGGATGAGATACTGGGTTGCGATACAGTTCAGCAGGTAGCGTCCATCAACCGTGTCCATGCAACCGAAGAGCACATCGCATTGTCCAAGCGCACGGACGACGTCCGGGTCCCACAGATTTTGGGCCAGCCGAATGACTTTGGTGCCAACACCGGTTCGGTCGATGGCGTCGCCGATCACGTCGACTTTCTTCCGGCCCAGCCGGGCATCTTCCATTGTGGAGTTGATGATCCGATTGACGTTGCGATCTTCGATCGCATCATCATCGACGATGACAAGTTCGCCGACCCCAAGACGCATCAGCTGCTCGATCACAGGACTGCCCGTTCCCGAGCAGCCGATAACGCCGATGGAAAGCTTGCCAAGGCGTTCGATCGTGCCTTCGTCAAACGCTTGCGCATGCGAGGCGGCGAAACTCGGAACCTCGACGTTGCCGCTGTTCGGATACCAGAAGAGGAGGTCATCGCCCGCCACGCTGATGCAGCTCAAGGAACGCATGACGCCGTAGTCGAGCAGCACGCGGCCGAACATTTCACCAGAAGGCAACATGACCGCGCTGCCGTGCGGGATATTCGCCTCAACCCAGCCGCGGATCATCGGTAGAAGCCGGTGATCGCCGTCATCGTCGATGTCCGAGAATTCAGGATATCCGCCCGGATGGCTGTGCACCTTGATGATAGAAAGCCCCTTCTCGGTGGCTCTCTCCAGGATCGGCGCGATGTAATCGGGACTCCAAACCACGCGAATTGGCGAACGCTCAAGGCACTGATCGTATGGAACCTCATGAATTTCGCGTACCGTCAGCCGGTGCACGCGGTCACCGTTGCGGCGGCCACAAAGAAGAATAGCGACGGCTTCGCAGCCGTCGCCGGGGAAGAGGAAGCTCTTCAGATGAGCGTGCTGATCGCCCGATAGGGCGAGGCTCATTTTGCCGGGCATTTTTCGAACTCTCGCTCAAGCCATTCTTCCACGAGGAAGATATGCGTGCCCAAATTGTCGAAGCCGGGTTTCCACGGGTTCGCTCCCGTGCGGTGCCGCGACCAGCGCTGAAACGTCTTTCCGTCCAGGGCCTGCCGTGCTTCCGTGCGCCCGATCGGTTGCCCGTCGATGCGCTGGAGTCCGGGATAGAAGTAAACCATATCGAGCTGGGCATGCGGATAGCCGGATTCGATCCGGATCGCCGCTATGACCTTGTCATGGTCGTAGCCCTTGGGCACGGGAAAGTCGTGGATAAGCACCCATGGCGATCCGTCGATGATGGTCTCCCACGGACGCTCATACTGCTGGAGGAACGCCTCGTCCTCCTCCCCGAGTTCAAAGTTGCGGCGCAGGGACATCTTGTCAGCCCTCCGTCTGGTCGCGGGGCAAGGCCTTGAACTTTTCGATACCCTTGCGGCGCAGGTCGATAGGTTCGTGCAGCCCGATCTTCTCGGGGCGCTCGCCCGCCATTTTGAGGCGGAGCGTATAGTCCTTGGCGGGCAGGAGACCCGCCAGCGTCAGGATTTCCTCGCCGGTCGGATTCGGCTTCAGGATGACATACGGCTTGCCGTTGACCTGCAGCCGGTATCCTTTCGCGAGCGGGGGCTGCTTGCCAAGCTTGGCGTATTCCTCGAGGTCGATGATGTCGTCGAGGACCTGTTCTTCACCGGGATCGATCCCGTTCTCGTGGGTATCCATTTTTATGTTCCTTCAAGTGGCGATGCCGATCCCTTTGCCGGCAACTTTCTGCATACTAGCAGAAGCTTGCTAAGAACGTCAAGCAGAAATTAGCACGCTTGACAGACTGAGCAAAAAGTGTTATAATCCGAAAGGAATCAAACGGTTATGGTGAAGAATGAATAACACGATTGAACGAAAAACTGAACTGAAGGCAAGCCTTGGGCAGTATTTGGCCTCGATTCGTGAAGACCGCGGCATGAAACTGCGGGAGGTCGAAACAGCCACAAAACGCGAAGTCTCGAACGCGTATTTGAGCCAGATTGAGAACGGCAAGATCAAGAAACCGTCGCCCAACGTGCTCCATGTTCTCGCGCAGGTGTACCGAATAAACTACGAGCAGCTGATGCAGATGGCGGGCTACGCCGTCACTTCGAAGACTTCGGCGCACAAGCCGGCGCGCAACAGCTTTACAGAGCTCAATCTTTCACCCGAAGAAGACGTCAAACTGTTGGAATATCTTCGGTTCCTTCGCAGTTCGAAATAGCCTCCCTATGTCCGCACCGGAATGTCAACCACCGGCCTGATGGGCTCCAGCACCGTGGCGTATTTTCGTACGATCTGGTCGTAAAGATCTGCGATCTTGCGCGCGCGGACTGTCACGGCGAGTGCGTAGGGAAGCTGCTCGGCCGGCGAGAAACTCCGGCCTTCGAGACGCGCATTGTAGTGGATGTCAAAAGATGGCCGGCTGAGACTCTTCGCGTTGAGCCGTCTGCTCGCGTGCAGGCAATTCTCCCATTTCCAGGCATCGCGGCGCAGTTCGTCTTCCCCGGCGCCGAGTCCGGGGTCGCCGAAGAACGACTTGGTATTCGGGTGAACCTGATCGTCTTTCTTGAACTTCTCGTCATGCGGCCGGAAGGTCGCCTGCAAACCCGCACGCGTATAATTGCCGGGATGATGCGGATCAGTGTTGCATTTGTAGCAAAGCGTCGCCGTGATCTCGACCATGCCGGACAATTCGCTGTCGGGCATCGGCACCATCGCCCGAATGTATTTCGCGGGCGAAATTTTGCCTTGATAAATCACACGGATCATATCGTCCTCGCAAAGAACGATGTCGTCGATATTGCGCGCCAGGCGCCCCCAGCCGACTTCGTTGTGCGGAATCTCGCTCGCCTCAATCGAGTGGACGAGCAGCGTTCGCACGGCGAGCAGGTTGAGATTGTGCCCGAAATGTGCGCGAATACCGGTCCCGAGACGGAGCGTGCTCGGAGCGGCGAACGACGTTCCGCCGGTTGGATCCAGTTTGCTGACCCCGCCTTCCGCGACAACGAGAAAAGGTCTTTGCATCGAGCCGCCGAATTCGACAAAATCCGGCTTCACCAAGCCCGGACTGCGGCCGGGGCCTACGGCGCTATATGCCGCTCGCTGCCAAGGCGTATCTGGAGAATCTGCGGCGCCGATCGCGAGTGCGTTGACACAATCAGCCGGCACTTGGATGCGGTTGAACCCCATGGCGGCGTCGCCTTCGCCATTGTTGCCGACGGCGATCGTTGCCAGTGTGTCGGCCTGCGAAAACCGTTCGTCGAGCACTGCGGTCCAGGCATGGACATCGTCGTCCTCAATGGAGAGACTCGGGCCGAGGCTCAGATTGACGAAGTCGTAGTCGGTATTGTTGAGAACGGTGTCGATGCGTTCGAGAACCTCGTAGAGCTCGTGCGGGTTTTGCCCGGGCGTCATATCGAGCACGCGGTAGTGATCGACATTGGAGTAGGGGACCGGCACAGGCTTGGTTGGATCGAGAGGTCCGAATAGCAGCGCCGATGTAACTTGCAGCCCGTGTTTAAGCAGTTCGGGATGTGACGCGCCAACATGCGGACCGTCGATCGCTGTTGACCAAGGGCCAAGCGGATGCGTGGCCGGAAGCCCGCCATCGAATATCGCAGTCTTGATGGATGGGTCGAGGGCGGGTTTCGTTGGCAGCGTCAGTGACTGCGACGGCACGCCGGATGTACGAAAAGCCGGACGGAGAATTCGAAGCCGCGGCATCTCCCGCAACGCGCGAACGATCGTGAACGTGGCGATCTCGTCAGCGAGTGCGACCGGCGCCTCAAGTTCGAGGAAGCACAGCCCGCCTGCATAAAAGCGCTTGTCAAACTTCTGATCGATACCGAGCGACCGGACATACTTTTGAAATGCAGGGAGAGCCTCAGTTTCTCCGAAAAGCTGATCGGTGTGAAGGACGACTTCGAACACCGCGTCCTTGCTTTTGGGAAGCGGACCCTTGATTTTGTCACGCGCCGTCGGAGCGGCAATCTCTTCAATCGTCACCATATCTTCCGCAAGATGCGTCCCGGAGACCCAGGCGGGAAGGGACCGTTCCCACGAACGGAACGCATCCTTTGGGCCAAGCACGAACAGCTCCGTGGTGAGCGTTTCCTGAGGCTCCCGTCCCTTGGATTTCTTGGCTGGCTTGATGCGGCGCGGGCGGCTGCCCACCGCCTGCAATCCAGTCTGCCGAAACAGATCGGACGGATAGAAGGATTTGGCGATATATTCGGG
>NZ_RZPQ01000238.1:0-7535 GCF_003999135.1 Mesorhizobium sp. M7A.F.Ca.CA.004.06.1.1
CGGGCTGACGGCGGCGCAGCTGAGCAGCAAAGGGAGCGCCGAACTGGACGTTGCGAATTCTGCAGCCGAATAAAAGGCGGTGGTGGAATATTCAATTGCAGCCGGATACTCTTCCTGCTGAGATATAATCGCGAATCGATCTTGCTTGATAGTCAGGTTCAACAGCAGACTCGGCAGCAAGGACCGTGCGTGTTTCATCACTCTGCCGACAATCTCGACGATTTAATGCGAAAGGTTTTCACGCGGCTGTTGTCCGGTAACAAGCGGAACAACCGCGTGAGATCACGCAAAGGTACAAGCACCGAGTTGTTCGGTGCGCTTCTCGAACTTACTAATCCGCGTGCGCGACTGGGAAGATCCGAGGCGCGCGCTAGAGTTTTCAGTCCGCTTGGCGAACTGCTCTGGTACCTGTCAGGCAGCGACGCATTAGACCAAATCAATTACTACATCGAAGGATATGACGAGTTTTCCGACGACGGCGAGACGCTCAACGGCGCTTATGGCCGCCGTATCTTCGGGCGCGCTCGCCTGCACGGCGACGCCGAGCCCAAGGACGAATGGCAGCGCGTGATCGACACTCTGCGCGCCGAGCCCGGTTCGCGTAACGCGATCATCCAAATCTACGCGAACGCCGACGGTGCTCGAAACGGTGCAGACGGCAAAAAAAGCAAGGACATTCCTTGCACCTGCACGCTGCATTTCGTCATCAGGAAGAAACGGCTTCACCTACACGTGCACATGCGGTCCAACGACGTTTTCCTCGGGCTGCCGCATGACGTCTTCTCGTTTACCATGCTGCAGGAGATCGCCGCGCGTGAGTTAGGGGTCGAACCAGGAACCTATCATCACTCGGTGGCCAGCCTACATCTCTACGACGACACGGAAAGGCAAAAGCCGCGTACAAACGCCCAGAAGTACGTGGACGAGGGGCTGCACGACATCGTCCCCATGCCGCCGATGCCGTTGGGCGATCCGTGGCCGGCCGTATGGCAAGTGCTGGAAGCGGAACGTGAAATCCGTGCCGGCAACCCGAATTTCGAACCCGTGGCGGATCTCGACCCCTATTGGCGGGACCTGATTATACTGCTGCGCGTCTTTGCTCTTGGCACATTACGGGATACGAAGCGTGCCGCCGAGTTGCTCAACCGGCTGAACCATGACGGGTTCAAACTCTATGTGCTCGATCGGATCGCTAAGAAGAAAGTGGCGGATCCGGTCATCCGAGAACTGTTCGAACCGGAAGAAGTAGATGCCCAACGGAATCCATAGGGACCGCCAATTCCAATTGCTGAAAGGCCTTGCGGCATACGAAGACGAATTCGGTCCACTTCCCGGTATCGCGGATCCCGCGGCCAGACAGACACTGGTTGAGCAGATGGTGTCGAGCATCCGACGGATCGAGTATGTGCGGAATTTCCGCCATCGCCCAGCCATCTCGGCTGATCGTATCAATCCGTACTCCCCTCTTTTCGATCCTCTGAAAGGTGCGTTTTATCTTGATACCAAGGGCCGCCGCGACGAAGCGGTATGGATAGCTTTTCTGGGCACTCATTTTGGCAAACACGCCGAAGATGCCTGGAAGCTGGCCGCGAACGTCATGGGCTCGTTCGGAGAGGGGCCGGTGTGGACTTTGGAGCGCTATGGCGTCAACAGGGCCGATTTTGAGGCGATGTTAACCACGCATGAGGATGACCTGAAGTCCAAATCTATATCCGGACGATTTTCGAACCACCGTCAGTACCAAAGCAAGAAGATTGGCAATATTGGCAAGGTGTTCAGTACTTTCCACGAATGGTTGACGGCCTCGGGTGGTATGAATTCCAAGGTGCGGCTGATACATAAAGAGGTTGGCCAGGAGCCTACGGCAGTTTTCAAGAAGCTCTACCGATCGATGAAGGATGTCTACGGTTTTGGTCGCTTGGGCAAGTTCGACTTCCTGACCATGTTGGGCAAGCTAGACCTAGCGCCGATTGACGCCGACAGTGTGTACCTAACGGGCGCCACCGGCCCGTTGTTCGGGGCTAAGCTGCTAGTCTTGGGAGCGACCAATGCAGAAGGTAAGCCCAAGGAGATCGAGAGGGCGGTTGATACGCTCGACGACTACCTCAACGTGGGTAAGCAAGTGCTTGAAGACAGTCTCTGCAATTGGCAGAAGAGCCCGACGATCTACACTTATTTCAGAGGTTAGTCGATCAGGTCAGGTATGTTTGGGTCTTCACCCCAACGGTAGCGGCGCTTGAGGAAGTTCAGCTTGCTGTGATCCACCACGTCGGCCCGCTGCAACTGACCTACGATGATACCTGGTGTGACATCCACCGCTCGGGCGATGGCCATGATAGCCTTCGGCCCCACGCCACGGTTGTCGAGTTCTTCCCGAAAATTGGCAGGAAAGAGCAATTCTTGCGCAAACTCGTTGGCCTCTCGTTCTTGAGTCTCCGTGTCCGTTCCCATGAATACAGCGCCTTCGCCGTCGATATGGTCTTGCCCATGCAGTACGATGTGCGCAGCCTCATGAAAGAACGTGAACCAAAAATGGTCTTCCGCCATATGGCGGAAGCTAAGCAGGATGACCGGATTGCCGTTGGTATCGAACCAGGACGCGCCACTTGCGCGGCAACCGTCCGGAGTCCGGGCGGTTGCTACTGCCACACCGACAGATCTGCAAGCGGCTACGAGGCGCGGAACAAACGCGGATGGCCGTTTGAAAGCTGAAAGCTTCTTTAGTCCTGGAAGCATGTTCCTAAATGCCGAGAGGTCAAACTCGGGCAGGTCACGGTCGGCGATGGCCAATTCGCCGGCGCGCAGCCAGACCAGTGTGGCCATGCCGTCGGACGCGAGGGATAGTGAGGTTCGGAAAGCGACAGCGCCCACGCCCGATGAGTAGCGCTGTCCCCATTCCTGCAGAGTCAAGCAGCCAAAAAATGCGAGAATCTCGTCCTTGAGTTTGTTCTTAGACTTGCTGCCTTTGGGGACCCAACCGAATTTGCGCATCGATGCTGCCGGCATCGATGCGACCCATGACGCCTCTGAGTCTTGTGAACTCTCGTCCAAACGGGCCATATCCAAAACGTAGGATTTATCGCGGGCCAGCCAGAACCGCGTCGTAGACCCTAGATTGTCGGCCAGAACACCGGCGTCACTTTCTGTCAACCGACGGTGGCCCCTAATCAAAGCGTCGAAATCGTCTGTGGATATTCCCAATGCGTCAGCGAGTTCTGCGCCGTCGATTTCCTTGGTGTCCATGAGCCGCACTATCGTGTCGCCCGGCGGTGAAGACCAGTTAGGGTCAATCATGCTAGCAGCTTTCCGTTGTTGAGAATCCGCAAGAGCTTAACGCGGTGAACATCGCCCCAGTTGGTCGTGTCGATCACACCGGCTCCGATGGGCTCCACCTCCACTACAGCGGAATCTCCCAATGGATAGCTTAACCCGATCTTGCCTTCAGCCCAGTTAACCTTTGGTTCATCCGGCACTTCGTGGAGATAAATGGCGCCCCGCATGTCTGCGATAAGACTGTGGTATGACCGTGCCAGGTCCTCACCGAGCATTTTCGTTGCCGCCTTTCCGTCGATAGTTGCCCTTCGGATTTTCGGTGTGAGATAGTGAAGTTCCAAGGCAAATCGTCCCGCGAGCAGACCCGAGACCACGCCTGTGACTACTTCGCGCTGCGAGTAGTGAGAGACAGCCCGAGGAAAAAGACAAGTCGAATCGTTCGTCTAGACAACTAATGTCAGCGCTATCCGGCTACGACACCATAATCAATGCCGGTGTCGTCATGTAGCTGAGCGATTGTGCTTATCCTTGCTGATATGCGGCGCAAAGCAGCCACCGCCAAACGCAGTGTCCAGAACGGACCCCTTTGCATTCTGGCGCACCCGACAGGATTCGAACCTGTGACCTCTGCCTTCGGAGGGCAGCGCTCTATCCAGCTGAGCTACGGGTGCTTTCCGGAATCCGGAAAACGAACCAGCCGGTGAACCGGCAAGTCACGGCTTCTTAGCGGAAGCAGGCGCGGGCTTCAACGGGCAATTGGAGATTGGCGCAGCGACATGGCCCGGTGCGTGCAGGCTGCGGCCTATGAGGTTGCCGCCCCCGCCTTCACCGTCCGCCGCCCGCGCACCGCCCGCTTCGGCTTCTTCGCACCCGCCAGTTCGTGCATCGCATCCAGCTGCATCTGCTGCATTTCGGCGAGCCGCGTCCATTGGCGCGAGATGAGGTAGTCGAGTTTTTCGTGCAGATGGCGCACTTCGAGCTCGGCCTTGAGGTTGACGCGGTAGTCGTTGAAGGAGCGCAGGCGGTCCTTGGACTCCTGCCGCCGCTGGCTCATCATGATGATCGGCGCCTGGATGGCGGCGATGCAGGAGAGCAGCAGGTTGAGCAGGATGAAGGGATAGGGATCGAAGGCGGCGCTCATGCCTTCGAGCAGGTTGATGCCGATCCACACCAGAAGCACGCTGCCGAACGAGATCAGGAACCACCAGCTGCCGCCGAAGGCCGCCATGTTGTCGGAGACGCGGTCGGCAAAGGTGCGGTGCTCCTCGAATTCTTCTTCCGAGTTTTCGGAAATCGTGTCCTGCCTGGCGATCGATTCGACCACCTGGCGGTCGAGCTCGGAGAATTCGCCGTGCTCCTGCTGCAGCAGCTCCTCCATGTAGCGCATGCGGTAGCGGCCGAGCTCGGCGCGGCTGATGCGGGCGCCGGCCGGCAGGTCGGGATGGTCCGACCGGATGCGGTCGGCGAGGCTCGGGCGCAGCGTGTCGATGCGCACCAGGTCGCGCTTGCGGAATTTGCGGCCCGAGATCGCCGACGGTTTTTTCTTCGGCTTGCCACGGTGGGCGCCGGGACCCGCAGGTTCGGAGTCCGGCACTTCGGGCGTCTCGAAGTGCTCGTCCGATACCGGATCGGCCTCCAGCTCACTGAGGGTCGGCGCCTCGAAATATTCGCCGCCGCTGTCGTGCTGGTTGTCTTCCGGTTGCTCGGGCGTTTTGGGGACGGTGCTCATGGGTGCGGGCTCCTGATGGTGCTGGGCGACGTATGCCGCAACATCGCCAGCATCGCGACGGATTTCGTGGGACTACAAGTGTTTTTGATCGCTTCCCGACTTCGTCATCCACGGGCGGAGCGGGAGCGAAGCGGACGCGCAGACGCGAGGATCCATGCCGCGACCTGCGAGTGTCGCTTGCGGTGCAGAACTTGCCCGATGTTGGCGCCAATCACCCCCCTCTGTCCTGCCAGCGTGCGCAAGGTTCTGCACCCTGGTGACGCGTTTGGAGTCCCGGCATGGATCCTCGGGTCTGCGCCGCGTCGCTATGCTCCTTGCTTCGCCCGTGGATGACGAAGTGGTGGGCGGCAGCCGAGCACCCAGACGCGAACCGCGCCGCGGCCACTATTGCTCGGCGAACATCAGCCTGGTCTTGGCGCCGTCCGTCGTCGGCGACAGGCTCCGTTGGATCAGCGCTTCGACGTGGTCGTTGCGCTGGCGGGCTGAGTCGGCGCCCATCACCACGACGATCAGATTGCGGCCGTCGGCGTTGTAGGAGGTGACGATGTTGAAGCCCGACGCCCTGATGTAGCCGGTCTTGATGCCGTCGACGCCGCGCACGCGGCCGAGCATGTCGTTGTGGCCGCGCACCAGCCGGCCGCGGAACATGAAATCGCTTTCGGAGAAATAGTGGAACTGCTGGGGAAAGCGCCGATGCAGCGCCATGCCGAGCACCGCCATGTCGCGCGCCGTCGTCATCTGGCCACCGTCGGGCAGACCGGACGCGTTGCGGAAAATGGTGCTGGTCATGCCGAGCTGGCGCGCCCTGGATGTCATCATGGCGGCGAACTGAGCTTCACTGCCGCCGAGATATTCGCCGACCGCCACGGCCACGTCGTTGGCGGATTTGACGACGATGGCGCGGATCGCGGAATCGACGTCGATGCTCTCGCCGCGCCGGAAGCGCAGCTTGGTCGGCGGCTGCGAGGCGGCATGGTCCGAAACCGGGATCTGCGTCTGCTTGCTGACGCGGCCGGAGTCCAGCGCCTCGAACAGCAGATAGAGCGTCATCATCTTGGTCAGCGAGGCCGGGTAGCGCTGCGCCGTCGAGCTGACCTCGAACAGCTGCTTGCCGGTCCTGGCGTCGACGACGATGGCCGCATATTTCTGCGCCGGCGCCGGCACGGCCAGCACGCTGTCGGGCGGCGTCGTGGCGCAGCCGGCAAGCAGCACCAGCAGGGCGAGTGCCGCAAAAAATCTCTGGATGAGCGGAAGGGGGTTGTACAAGGGCAAGTCTGTTCTGGGGTCGGCTGTTGCTGAGATGCGGCGAAGCTAACGTAACGCATGTGATGCGTCCATTTGGTTAATGGCGGCAGCAAGGCATTTGCCCAGGTTTGCGCATATTTTCAGAGCTTGGCGCCGCCCCTCATCTGGCTGCCGCCATCTTCTCCCCGTGAACGGGGAGAAGGACGCTCTCCTCGACGGGTTCGCCAACCGCCGGCGTCGCAGAGTGAACGCCAACGCCGCGGCATCTCCCTTCTCCCCGTTCACGGGGTGCCGGCAGGCGGATGAGGGGCAGCGCCGGCGTCGGCTATCGGCCCCGCCGAGCATCTGCCCCGAAAACGCCGGTTTTCCCGTGTCTTTCCTTGCCAGGGCCGCGTTTCCCGTGGGAAGGGGCGTGGTATCTCAGGGCTTGGGGGCTTGGCATGACGAATATCGGGGCCGGGGGCGCAGCGCCCTCGCTTATCAGGGCATCGCTCAGCCGCACCGGCAAATGGGCCGGCAGTGTCGCCTTTATCGGGGGTGCCGTATCAGACATCCTCAATCCGCTGGCGCCGTTCGCCGCCTATATCGCGCTGACCGCCGCGGTGGCCGCAATCATCATCGCCATTGCCATCGTGCTCAGGCTGGTGCTGGCGGCCAGAGCGCTGCCGGCCTTGATCTTCGCCACCACGGCGGCGGCCGTCGCCAGTGGCGTCTACGGCCTGCAGCAGCAGACCAACGCCCAGAACGGGGTGATCGCCAGCCTGGTGCCGGCCATTGCCGGGCTGCAGCAGTCGATGGGCATCGTGTCCGAAAAAGTGGCCAGGATCGAGCAGACCGTCACGCAGATGCAAAATACGGTCGAGGCGGTCAAGCAGACGACCGACACGGTGGCGAAGAAGGCCGACGAGATCGCTAACGCCCAGCAGCAGCAGACGCAGCAGACGGCGGAGGTGCAGAAGACCACCGACGAGGTGAAGAAGCAGACCGAGACGCTGGCCGCCGGCCAGGCGCAGCAGCAGGCCCAGACCGAGAAGCTGCAAGAAACGACGCAGCAGATCGCCGCCTCGATCGACACCATCGCCAAGGGCTTTGCCGCCTTGGCCGCGCAAGGCGGGGCGATTGCCGAGCCGAAGCGGCCGGACGAATTCTACCACAATGCCCGCGTCTACGAGCTGTCCGGCGACATGCTCAACGCGCGGCGCTCCTACCTCGCCTTCGCCGGTTTCGATGTCGACGCCATCGACCCCTACACGCGCTTTGCCACGCTGCTTCGGGTGCAGGACGGTAA
>NZ_RZPQ01000239.1:0-7522 GCF_003999135.1 Mesorhizobium sp. M7A.F.Ca.CA.004.06.1.1
GTCAGCGGCCTGATTGCAGATCTAGCCCGCGCCCCTGCTGGGTCAGGCAGCTGGTGCGCGGCGCTCCAGCATGTCGATTCCGAGCAGGTTGCGCACATTTGGACGTGCCGCCACGAGGTCGGCGATCGTATAGCGCTCCAGCACGGCGAAGAACGCGTTCAGCGCCTCGCGCAGCGCCGAGTTCAGCGCGCAGCTATCGACGAGCGGGCATTCGGCGGCATCGTTCTCGAAGCATTCGGCCATAGCGAAGCTCTCTTCCGTCACGCGCACGACATCGAACAGGCTGATGGCTTCGGCCGCCCGGCCAAGCTTGACGCCGCCATTCCTACCGCGCACGGTCTGGACGAGGCCGTGCTCGACCAGGGGCTGCAGGATCTTGAACAGGAAAAGCTCCGACACCGAATAGGCGGCCGCGATCTCGGGGATGCGGCTCAATCGGTCATCATTGGCCGCGCAATACATCAAGATGCGCATGGCATAGTTGGTCTGGCGCGTAAGCCGCATTTTGTCCTCACAAGGCACTGGTGCGGTGCAACCACGCCAGATCTGGAAATTTTGCTGATATGGCTTTGACCCGAATTTCCGGATTCGCCACATTGGCCTCGGCGGAATATGGCCTATACCTTGGAATAATTCCAGACTAGCTTCGCCCGATAGATGAATTTTCTCCTCAACTTTGTGTGCGCGGCCGGGGAAAGTTCCGGGCGAAACCCGCTGTCGCGGGTATTTCGGCCATCGGAACACTAAATAGGCTGAGATCGACGAGGAGCGGCTCACCCATGTCACAATCGGCTTCGCCCCTGGCGCCGGTCCGTTTCGATGCCGAGGCGGATGCCAAGCTTTCCGCGTTGCGGCGGACGAAATTCCTCGCGGCGGCCGCACTGGCGCTTTGCGTGCTGGTGTTTGCGCTCGCCAAATCCTTCGAGCGCACCTATCCATGGCTCGGCTTCGTCGCCGCCTTTGCCGAGGCCGCGACCATCGGCGGTCTGGCCGACTGGTACGCGGTGGTGGCGCTGTTCAGGCGGCCGCTGGGGCTGCCGATCCCGCACACGGCCATCATCCCGGAGAACCAGAACCGCATCGCCGACAATCTCGGTCGCTTCATCGAGGTCAACTTCCTGGCGCCTGAACCGGTGCGCGAAAAGCTCGCCGAGGTCGATTTCTCGGCACTCGTCGCCGACTGGCTGGCCGATACGGAGCGCGCCGCCGGCCTGTCGCGCTTCGTCGTGCGGCTGGTGCCGCAGACGCTGGCCGCTGTCGAGCAGTCCGGCCTGCGCGGCTTCGTCACCAGCCGCATGCTCGAACAGATCGAAAAGGTGCCGCTGGCGCCGCTGGCCGCCGAGCTGTTGTCAGCGCTTACCGACGACCGCCGCCACCAGAAACTGTTCGACGAGTTCACCAAGGTGATCGGCAGGTTCCTCAATGACGAACAGGCGCTGGCGACGATGCGCGAAAAGATCCGCGAGGAACTGCCGTCGCTGTTCAACCTGTTCCGCGCCGACGCCTATCTCCTGAAGAAGATCGTCGCCTCGGCCGGCTCGCTTCTCGACGAGGTGAGGGCCGATCCCGACCACCCGATGCGCGCCGAATTCGACCGCTTCGCCCAAGGCTTCGTCGAGAAGCTGAGAACATCGAAGCAATACGCCAAACGGGCCGAGAAGCTGAAGCGCGACTTCCTGGCCCGGCCGGAGGTCAAGGGGTTGGCCGGCGAGATGTGGGCAAGCCTCAGCCAGTTCATCGAGCAGGACGCCAAGGCGCCGAATTCGGTTGTCCGCGCGCATCTTGCCAACATGTTCGTCGAGGTCGGTCGCCATCTTGCCGGCGATGCGCAGATCCGGGCCGACATGAACCAAGGGTTCGTGGTGGCTCTGGCGTCGTTCGTGGAGAGCCAGAAGGCCGGCGTGTCGACATTCATCGCCGACCAGGTCAAGCGCTGGGATCTTGCGCAGCTGACGCGGCTGATCGAGATGAACATCGGTCGGGACCTACAGTATATCCGCTTCAACGGCATGATCATCGGCGGGCTCGCCGGTGTCGTGCTCTATGTGGCCGAGCGGCTGTTCCTCGTGAATTGATGCGCGACCAGACTGGCGCTCACTCCTCCGTGTCCGAATGGACTCACGGCATGCGAGTGCTATTCTCCCGCCGAGGGTGCCCGCATCATGCGGCAAAGGGGAGCAAACGAGCATGGCGAAACAACCGGAATCCGATTCCTTCATGGACATGTTCGGCAGGTTCGGCCGCGACCTGAAGGTGCCCAATGTCGATGTCGAGGTGATCCTCGCCCATCACCGCAAGAACCTCGAAGCGCTGGAGAAATCGGCACGAGCCAGTGCCGCCGGCGCGACCTCGCTGTTGTCCAGGCAGCGCGAGATGCTGGAGGACACGCTGCGCGAGGTCACGGACATGGCGCAAAGCTACAGGGCGCCGGGCAATCCGCAGGAACTGATGACCAAACAGACGGAGTTTGCCAGAAAGTCTTTCGAAGTCGCATTGAAGAATGCGGGCGAAGTGGCTGAACTGGTCAAGAAATCCGGCGCCGAATCGGTCGACATCCTGCGCACGCGCATCAAGGAGGCGATGGAGGAAATCCGCGCCGGCTACGAGAAGAAGTAGCGGAAATGGCCGAGGCTGGCTCGTTGCTGCCAGCGGCCCCTGAAGCCTGGGAATCCCGTTTTAGCCTGCGACTGCGCTCGCGGCGTGGCACGATTGCGGCCGAAACCGGCGGAACGGATTCGCGCCGAGCGAATTGACAGAGGCCGTCAGTTCGTGGTCCGGAGGCTTTGGAAGCGATCGGGAAACCAGGAATGAACGAAATACGCCCTAAAGCGCCGCCGACCTACGAGCAGTTGAGGATGATGGCCGGGCAGGAGCTTGGCGTATCGGAGTGGACGACGGTCGACCAGAACCGCATCGACCAGTTCGCCGAATGCACCGGCGACCACCAATGGATCCATGTCGACCCTGAAAGGGCGCGGCGGCAAAGCCCGTTCCGCACGACGATTGCGCATGGCTATCTGACGCTGTCGATCATCGGCGCACTGGCGCTCGGCATGGGTATCGTGCCCGAGAACACCCAGGCTGCCTTCAATTATGGCTTCGACAAGGTGCGCTTCCTGGCGCCGGTCAAGGTCGGCGCGCGCATCAGGCTGCGCATCACGCTGCTGTCCATGGAGGACAGGGGTCCCGGCCAGTATCTCATGAAGGCAGCCAATACGGTCGAGATCGAAGGCGAGGAAAAGCCTGCCTTGACGGCTGAAACGCTGGTCATGCTCTATGAACGCCGCAAGCGGGCAGGCGCCTGAGCCTGTTTGGGAATTCTACTCTCTGAGCGGTGTGGCGCGTCACGAACCCCTGGATTCCGTGCGGCCTGCGGCGCGGGCAGAGAGCAGCGCGAGGACCAGCGCGATCAGCGCCAGCACTGTCGCCGTCTGAAATGTGACCTGCATCCCCCGGGCGGCCTCGGAACTCAGAAGACCAATGCTTTGGTGCTTTTCGGCCGATGCGACGGCGAATATGGCACCCATCAACGAGGCGCCGGTGATCAGCCCGAGATTGCGCGAAAGGTTGAGCAGGCCGGAGACGACGCCGCGCTGGCCGGCACTGATGCCGGCCATGACGGCTGCATTGTTGGATGTCTGGAACAGCGCGTAGCCGATGCAGGTGACGGTGATCGGAACGACATAGCCGGCAATGCCGAGCGTCACCATGGCGAGCGACAGCAGGAACGTGCCTGTCGTGAGGCTGAGCAGGCCGGCGACCATCATCTTGTGGGCGCCGAAGCGATCGGTCAGGCGTCCAGCCACCAGCGCCGACAGGGCCGAGACAAGCGGCCCGGTCGACAGCACGAGGCCGACCATTGCGGCATCGAGCCCAAGTCCTCGCGAAAGATAGAACGGGGCAACCACCAAAGTCGCCATCATTACCGTCGCGACAACGAGGCTCATGGCGAGGCTGGCGCTCAGTTGGAAGTCGCGGAAGCTGGCAAGCTGGATCAAGGGGTTTTTCACACTCGCCTGCGCGGCGGCGAAAAGAAAAACACCGATGCCGGCAGCGACCAGCAGGCCGACGTTGAGCGGTCCGAAATTGCCTCTGCCAAGCGTCATGGCCAGCGCATAGGCGGCCAATGTCAGGGCCAGCAGGGCAGTGCCCATGACATCGAACGTGCCTCGGTCGAGCCGCGCGGTTTTATTGCGTGCCGGCAAGGCACGCCAGGCGAGAGCGAAGGTGAGCACACCCAGCGGGACATTGACGAGGAAGATCGCGCGCCAGCCAAAGCCGGCGATCAAAAGGCCGCCGAGCGAGGGGCCAAGTGTCGTGCCGATCGCGGACATGGCGCCGAGCAGGCCCATGGCGCTGCCAATTCTGTCTTTGGTCACGGTTTCGGCGACAAAGGCCAGCGTCAGCGCCATCATCAGCGCCGCGCCAAGTCCCTGCACGGCGCGTGCGGCGATCAGCAGCCACAGCGTCGGCGCCAGGCCGCAGAGCACCGATGCCGATGTGAACAGCGCGATGCCGCCAAGCAGCAACGGCCGGCGTCCAAACATGTCGGCCAGCCGGCCGGCGCTGACGATCAGTGTGGTGATGGCGAGCAGATAGGCCAGAACAACCCATTGCACGGACTGGAACGTCGCGCCGAAATTCTGCATCAGCGACGGCAGCCCGACGCTGGCAATGCTGGTTCCCAGCGACGACAGCAGCGTGGCGAGCGACAGGCTTGCCAACGCCCAGCCGGCGGATTGCATCCGTGGTGGCGCCGATGTCAGCCCGTCCCGATTTTGCTCAGCGATTGCCACGGCGATCTCCTTCCATCAGTCCCACAACCGGAACTGCTGGAGATCTAGTTCCTTGGCCAATGTGGCGGAAGGCGCAGCATTTGCATCTTATTCGTGCGTTTGGCGCCATATGATGCCATGATCTGCCGATGACATCACCCGATCTCAACTTATTGTTCGCTCTCGACATCCTGCTGACCGAAGGCAGCGTGGCGCGTGCCGCCAGCCGCCTGCGCCTCAGCCCCTCGGCGATGAGCCGGACGCTGGCGCGGCTGCGCGAGGCTACGGGCGATCCGCTGCTGGTTCGCGCCGGTCGCGGCCTGGTGGCGACGCCGCGTGCGGAAGAACTGCGACAACAGGTGGGCCGTGTCGTCCAGGATGCGGAGGCGCTGCTGCGCCCTGCCACCTTGCTCGATCTCCCGAGCCTGGACAGGGTCTTCACGCTGCGCACCAATGAGAGCTTCGTCGAAGAATTCGCACCTCGTCTCGTTGCCCGTATCCAGGCCGATGCGCCCGGCGTGCGGCTGCGCTTTGCGCCGAAGTCCGATAGAGACGTCATGTCGCTGCGCGACGCGGCGATCGACCTGGACATAGGCGTCGCTGGCGAGACCGGACCGGAGGTGCGCATCCAGGCATTGCTTCGCGACTGCTTCATCGGCGCCGTGCGAATGGGCCATCCGTTGAGCGAGGGCACGGTGACGCCAGAGCGCTATGCGGCAGGCCGGCACATCAGCGTTTCACGGCGTGGCCGCGAGAAAGGGCCGATCGACGAGGCCCTGAACCGGCTCGGGCTGCAGCGGACAGTCGTGTGCATGGTTTCCGGTTTCTCGGCAGCCCTTGCCATGGCCCGCACATCAGACCTGATCGCAAGCGTTCCGGAGCGGCATACCGAGGGTGCACGCACCGGCATGCACAGTTTTCCCCTGCCGGTTGCCACCGCCGAGGTCACCATCTCCATGCTCTGGCATCCGCGCCTCGATGCCGATCCGGCGCAACGCTGGTTGCGCGACCGCGTGCGGGAGGTCTGCGCGGCGTCGCGCTGACAACGATGAGAAGCCTGCGCCAACCGCCCAGGCTTCTCATCTGTCCCGTCTATTCGGTTTGGCGTTTCTGCAAATGCCTCAGTGCGCCTAGTGTGAGCGTCGCCATGACCGAACAGTAGCCCACCAGCGGCCACGCCGTGTCTCCATCAAGCAGGATGACGAACAGCGTGCCGAGGATGCCGACGACAAGGCTCTGGATGCAGAAGTAGAGCGCGACGGCGGTTCCCGCGACATCGCCGAACGCCTCGAGCGCACCGTTCGCGGTGACTGAGACAGTGAAGACGATACCCGCGGCAACGACCCACATCGGTAAGACGAATGTCGCGAAGGACGGCGCCGCGAACAGTTGCCCGGCCGCAAGCAGAGCCGCGCCGAGCAGCAACATCGCCATACCTCTGATAGCACTGCCCGCGACGCCCCAACGTGCAATGAACTTTTTGGCGAAGCGGGTGGTCACGATCATCACCAGCGCCGCGGTGGCGAAGGCCAGGCTGAAACCGAGCTGTGAAAAGCCGGCGCGGTCCATGAGCACCCGCGGCGCCGTCGAAAAGAACACGAAGAAGGCGCCCATGGCGGCACTGAAGCCGAGCGTGTACGCCCAGAAGGCGAAGCTGGAGAGAATGGGACGAAACGCCATTCGCCTGTCGTTGCCATTGGTAGGTCGTGTTTCATGCCATCTCGGCCATGCATTGAGGGTGGCGGCTACCGCCAGACCGCCGAGCGTCAGGAAGATCGCGCGCCAGCCGAGATTGTCGGCGATCAACGCACCGGCAATCGGCCCTAACGCCGGCACGAAGGCCAGCATCGAACTGAACAGGCCGTAGATGACGGCACTTTCAGGCCTCTGCGCATAGACGTCGCGAACCGTTGCAAAGGTCGCAACGAGAACGGCGGATGCACCGATGGCCTGCACGACCCGCAAGGCGACGAACACCATGGCCAGCGAGGTGCAGGCGAGCAGGGCGGAAGCGCCTGCAAACAAAAGCGCGCCGCCGATCAGCACCGGACGCCTGCCGATCCTGTCGGAAATCGGGCCGAAGACGATTTGGCCGAGCCCAAGGCAGATCATGTAGAGGCTCAGTGTCAGTTGGATGACATCGGGCGATGTCTTGAGGATCTCCGGCATCGCCGGGACAATCGGGAGGTAGATGTCCATGGCCAGCGAGGCCAGGATGTCGAAGGGCGCCATCAGCACCATGGCTGCTGGCAGGGAAGTGGTCCATGTCGGGTTTTTTGGAAAAGGCATGATTGAACATCCGCTCAAATGGCTACATTTGGCGGCGATCTGCCGTTCGCACTGAAGATGGGAAATGACGGGCCGCCGCAACAACGAAGTGCTGTTGCGGCCTACTTGTCTGCTGACTTGCTGGTTCCCATAGTCGTTATCCCGGATCGCGCGGATATTCTCTCGACGCGCAGATCCGTCCCTTAGCAGCCGGAGGTTGTCCAGGCAACAGGATCAGCTTGGTCGCGCCATCGCTGCCTCGATCACCCTGAAAATCCGCTCGTCCGTGCATTGGGCGACGTTGAAGCGCAGGAAGCGGCTGGCCGTTCCAGACAGGCTGAATGCGTTGCCGGGCGCCAGCACGATATTGTCGGCCAGAGCGCGGCGGGCCACTTCGGCCGCATCGACGCCATCCGGCAGACTGCACCACAGGAACAGGCCGGCCGCTTCCTGCGCTTCAACGTCGCCCAATGCACGGA
>NZ_RZPQ01000023.1:0-19872 GCF_003999135.1 Mesorhizobium sp. M7A.F.Ca.CA.004.06.1.1
ATAGACCCGGTGCGAACGGCCCGACAACAGCCCAAGGCGGAAACCCTCGACGACGCTGCCAACTGCCTCGGGCTGTTGTCGGGCCGTTCGCACCGGGTCTATTCCGGCATCTGCCTGATCACCCCGGGTGGCAAGCTGCGCCAACGGCTGGTCGAGACGCGGGTGCGTTTCAAGCGGCTGCCGCGCGAAGAGATTGACGCCTATGTCGCCTCGGGCGAATGGCGCGGCAAAGCGGGTGGTTACGCGGTCCAGGGCCTCGCCGGCGCCTTCGTCGTCAAGCTGGTCGGCTCCTACACCAATGTCGTCGGGCTGCCGCTCTATGAGACCGTCGCGCTGTTGAGCGGCGAAGGCTTCAAGGTGCATGGCGGCTGGCTGGCGGGACCCCGGCTGTGAATTCCGATCCCAAAGTCACGCCCTTGCGCCCGAAGCGCCCCTGCCCCGAATGCGGCAAGCCCTCGGCGCGCGACACCTTCCCGTTCTGCTCGACGCGCTGCAAGGACATCGACCTCAATCGCTGGCTGAAGGGCGCTTACGTCATCAAGGCTCGCGACGACGAGGAAGAAACGGACCCCGACGATTCGAAATGAGCCGGGCGCCCAGTGACCAGATCTGGTCGTGATCGAGCTCGGCTGATGTGTGCGGGCCGGCGGCGCAGCCGGCGATCGACTTGCCGTACGTCGGCTGGTTGCCGAGATCCTGGACCGTGACCTTGACGTCGGGAAATTGCTTGTTGAAACCGGCAATCGTCGCCTTCAGCGATGAAGCCGCGACATTCCGGCTCCAGATGGTGATTTCGCCGGATTGCGCGAAGGCCGGGGCTGAGCCCAGGGCAAGCGCGAGCGCGGCGCAGGTGATGCATCAGGACGCCAATGTGCTGCGCGTCGCCATGGATTCGGGCTTCGGCTCGCTCAGCGCCTTCAACAAGTCGTTCCGCAAGCTCGCCGGCATGTCGCCCTCCGATTTTCGTAGAGGCGTGACCGGCGCCAGATAGGTGGCGGCGACCAATGCGGGTCTGAGCCGCGAAGCATTGTGCGCCTCGATCGTCGGCTAAAGGCAGTGCCACGGCATGTCAGCCGGCAATAGCGGCACGGACAGGGATGGCGAAGGCCGCATCGTGCCATGCCGTGCCCGATTCCCGCCCGCAAGCGGCATGGAAACCGGGGCACCGCACGGCGTCGCTTTTCCTGCCTGAAATCGCCCACTAGGCGCTGGACAGGCCGAATTCCCGTGCTATAACCCACGCGCTTTCAAGGGGCGCCCCACGGCGCCTCGATGAATTCCGGCCAACGAGTTTTCGTTTGCCGGAACAGGCCCAGATAGCTCAGTTGGTAGAGCAGCGGACTGAAAATCCGCGTGTCGGTGGTTCGAATCCGCCTCTGGGCACCACTACTCCCCGGTCCGTTTTGGACACACCCCATCGCGTCGCCGCCTGCATCGCCAAGTGGAATCACTTTGCGCACATTAGCCCGCAGACGGATTTAATTTGCTTGGCCACCCCTCAACCCTAGGGCAAACTGCCTGCCGGGGCTGCAGGAGGTGAAATGAGAGCACGCGCAGCGACGCTTGGGGATCTGGAGGATGTCTTTCGCGGTCTGTCCAAGCGGATGTCGGACGAATACGTGGCGGCCGGCAAGGACAGCAAGATCGCCTACGACAATCTGATGATGAATTTGAAGGAGGGCCGCGCGCACGCGCTTGTCGAGGGCGACAAGGCCGTGGCGATCATCGCCTGGCACGAGAACAGCGACGCCGCCGACACGCTGTTCGCCGCACGGGAGGACTTCTTCCGCGCCGCGACCGTTCGCTTCTGCAAGCGGCATATCAGGCACATCCAGGCGCTCGCCGGCAACCTCGCCATCCACTCGCGCAGTTGGCTCCAGGGGCCGGATGTCGCAAGATGGTTCGGCGTTATCGGCTATGTCGAGCGCGGCCGGGAGAACGGCGCCACTTTGTTCGAGCTGCCGCCGGCTCGCGGATAGGCAATCGCGGGATATTGCCTGGCAAGCTTGCAGTTTCGAGCGCTCTCCCAGGAGGGCGCGAAGAGACTCTGCCACCAGCCGTCCTGGCAGAAGCTGTGAGACGTGCTGCCGTTGATTTCCAGATGTTTCCTGCGACTATCGGCACGCACGCTTGCGGTGGATAAGGTCGAAACAATGCATCTGGACTACTCCGATCACGTCTTCGTCGACCTCGTGCCCGAGCAGTTCGGCGCGTCGGAAACCATCGTCGCGCGTTATCGCGGGCTTGTCGCCACCGCCTTTCGCTACCGATCCGGCGTTGCCGGGCTTCGGATCAGCAACGCGAAGGGCGAAATCGTCATGCTGCCGTTCCAAGGACAGCAGATTTGGGACGCGACCTTCCTCGGCCGCTCCCGGACCATGCGCTCGATGTTCGATGAGCCGGTCGCGACCCGCGACTATCTTTCCAACTACGGCGCGTTCTTCATCCACTGCGGCGCCACCGCAATGGGAAATCCGGGGCCGGATGACCGCCACCCGCTTCACGGCGACCTGCCCAATGCGCCCTATCAGGATGTGCAACTGATCGCCGGCAGCAATTCCGAAGGGCCTTTCATGGCGCTGACGGGGCGCTGTCGACAGACCGTCGCTTTCAGCCATATGTGATGGAGCCCACCGTACGGCTGCAACTCGACGCCAGCAGCCTCGCCGTCGACATCGTGATCGAGAACCTGAAACGCTCGGCCATGGAGTTGATGTACCTGGCGCACATCAATTTCAAACCGGCCGATGGCGGGCGCCTGGTCGACACCGTAGCGGATGATTCCGCGGACATTGTCGTGCGCCAGACGCTGCCGCCCTTTTTCACGCCGAGCGAAAGCTACCTTGCCTACCGCGATGCCGTTGTCGCCAATCCTTCGCGGCATCGCCTGCTGACCAAGGGCGAGCCGATCGACCCAGAACTCGTGCTGACGATGAGGGCTAAGGCGGACCCCCAGGGCTGGGCGCACGCCTTGCAGGTCCATCCGGACCGTACTGCGGATTTCGTCAGCTTTCGCCCCGACGAGCTCAATTATGCCGTCCGCTGGATCACACGCGGCGCCGACCAGGACGCGCTTGGCCTCGTGCTGCCGGCCACCGCCGAACCAGACGGCTATCTTGCGGCCAAGGAAAGAGGCCGCCTGGTTCGCGTCGCACCCGGGGAAAAATTCCGCTGTGCCCTGCGTTTTGGCGCTATGGACGCGGACGCAGCCACACAACGAGAACAAGCCATTGCAGCGTTGAGAGGTGAAGGCCGTTAGTCGCAAGCCCTGACCGCAAACGCTGCCTGAACCGCACGATTGACCGTGACCGGCAGGATCGACATGTGGTTCTCGCCGGCGTGCAGCTCGAAGCGCGCACGCACGCCCGGGAGAGCATCAAGCCGCTGCGCCATTGCCCGCGCGAATTCGTCGGTGCATGTCACCTTCTTCTGCTGGAGGCGCTTTTCCTCGTCCTCGGCGCCAATCTGAAACGGCGCCAGCTTCTCGGTCTCGTACTCGCCGGCCGACAGGATCACGGTCGTCGCCAAACCAGCGGGGATGGCGGCCTCGAAGGTTTCGAGAAAGCGATCGATGGCACGGTCTTCCCAATAGATGGCGGGGCTCGCCGCGATCCAGGTCTGGAAGGCCGAGGGCCGCGTGAACAGGGCATAGAGCGCAAACAAGCCACCGAAGGAATGGCCATAAAGCGCCTGGCGGCTAGCGTCGACCGTGATCCGACTGGCGACCCACGGCTTCAACTCGTCCTCGATGAAGGCAAGGAACTCCCCTGCCCCACCGGTCCGGACTTCGGGCGTGCCCTCATAGAAGGGCGGATAGGTCTTGCCCGGCGGCGGGCCGAGATCCCATGAGCGGCGCAGCGGGTCATAGGCGCCCTCGACGGGATAGCCGATGGCGACGATGACGCCCCAGCCGACATTGGTGCCCGTTGGATAGAAGGCCTGCGCGCGCATGGCGTCGACCGCCGTGCCGATGACGGCGTTGCCGTCGGTCATGTAGAGCACAGGCCAGCCGGCCTCGGGCACCGGCCCGGACGGCACATGCAGGAATATCCGCCAGGGGGCGCCGCCCTGCGCCGGGACAAGATCGTGGACCGTGGTGTCGGCGATCAAGGCTGGCATCGACTTGGACATCGATATCTCCACAAGGGCTAAAGGTCAGCGGCGGCGCAGCAGCCACATCAGCACCGGGCCGCCGATCAGTGTGGCGACGAGACCGGCCGGGACCTGGCGCGGGAAGATGGCGGTGCGGCCCACCCAGTCGGCGGCGACCATGATCAGCGCGCCGGCGAGCACCGCGCCAACGGCCTGCGGCAGCGCACGGGAGAGGCCAAGGCGACGGGCAAGGTGCGGCGCCATCAGGCCGATGAAGGTCAGCGGACCGACGATCAGCGTCGAGGCTGCGGTGAGTGCCGCGACCACCAGCAGCACGAGAAGCCGCGTCCTCTTCAGGTCAATGCCAAGGCCTTGCACAGCGGCGGGGCCAAGCGGCAGGATGTCGAGCCAACGCATGAAGAAAGGCGCGAGTGCGAAGAGGCAGACGGCGATGCCACCGGTGAGCAAGGCGTCACCGACATCGACGCCATAGGTCGAACCGGTCAGCCAGTTGAGCAGCAGCATGGCACGCGGATCGCCGGTGGCGGTGAGCACCAGGATCAGCGCGTCGAACAAGGCCGTCAGAGCAACGCCGGCAAGCAGCAGCCGCTCCGGCGCATAGGCGGCACGGCGGCCGATCGCCAGCGTCACCAGCAAAGCGGCGAAGGCGCCGATGGTTGCCGCCGCCGTCTGAACCGGGCGTCCGGCATCCGAGAGCGCAAACAGCGCCACCATCATGCCGAGCGCAGCACCGGCGCTGATGCCAAGCACTTCCGGGCTGGCCATCGGATTGCCGGTCAGCCGCTGCATCATCAGCCCGGCAAGCGCCAGCATCGCCCCGGCGCTCAGCGCGGCAAGCACGCGGGGCCACCGCCACGACAGCAAAGGCTGCAGCTCGTCGCCGAAGGCGAAGTTCCAGCCATGCGGGCCCGGTCCATAGAGCAGGGCCAGCCCGAGCAGCAAAAGCAAGGCCAGGCCGATCGCCGTCAGCATAAGGCCGGGCCGGCTTGCGCGCGGCAGGCGCGCGGCCATCAAGGTCGGGGCTTCCGAGCCAAGAGCAAGGCGCGGCAGCAGCCAGAGAAGCAGCGGCGCGCCGAGAAGTGCTGTAATCGCTCCGGTCGGCAGCAGGTCGCCTTGCGGCCCGGTGGCGATCTGCACGGCCTGGTCGGCAGCCCACAACAGCGCCCCGCCGATCAGCGGCGCCATCACCAGTTGCTGGCCCAGCCGCCGGGCACCGCCGATGCGCGCGAGCGTCGCCGCGGCCAGGCCGACGAAACCGATGACGCCGACAGCGGCAACGACAAACGCGATCAGCGCGACGGCGGCCGCCAGTCCGGCGAAGCGATAGGCGCCGAGCGGCACGCCAAGACTGCGCGCGCCTTCATCGTCGAGGCCAAGCAAGGTCAGTGGCCGCACCATGAAGAAGATCGCAAGCGCAGCAGTGCCGATGCGCGGCAACAGCCACAGCGTCGTCGACCAGTCCTGCTGGCCGAGCGAACCGGCGCCCCAGATGAACAGGCTGGCCAGCCATTCATGCCGCAGCACAATGAGAGCGGCACCGATGGCGCCGGCATAAAGGCTGACCACAAGCCCCGCCAGCACCACCGAAAGCGGCGACAGGCCCTTGTGCCAGGACAGAGCGAAAACGGCGGCAAGGGCGACGAATGCGCCAGCCAGCGCCACCCATTCGCGCCCGAAGGCAAGCAGCGACGGTGACAGAAGCGTCGTCAGCGCCAGCGCCAGATAGGCACCGGCCGAGACGCCGACCGTTTCGGGCGAGGCAAGCGGGTTGCGCAGAACCTGCTGCAGGACGGTTCCGGCAAGCCCGAGCGCCGCACCGCACAGAAGGCTGACGGCAAGCCGAGGCAGGAAAGCATAGTGGACGAGCACCTGCCGCATGTCGGCGATGTCGGGGGCGGCGAGCGATTGGAGCCAGAGCGCCGATGGTAGCTGCACGGTGAGGTTTGAGACGGTTGCCGCTGACGCTGCCGCGAGCAGCACCGCGCAAAGCAGGATCGCGCCTACCGGCTGATTGCTGAAAAAGCTCCACGCGGAGGCCCGGCCGGCCGACGCATGCTTCCCCCCTTGGGCAATGGCCGCAGCATCCTCAGCCACGGGCGGCCTCCACAGTCATCGCAGACGCCAGGACCCGAGCAAAACGGGTGGCGGACGGAAGGGCGCCGAACATATGGACGGCGGGAAGACGCATGATCGAGCGGTTGCGCACGAAAGGCATGGCGTTCCAGACCGGACTTTCGGTCAGCGTGCCGCCCGCGCCCTCGGGCAAGGGTTCAAGATAGGCGAGGCGAGCGTCGCTGGATGTCGCCAGCCCGTCGATACCAATGGTCGAAAACCCCCAATAATTGGTCTCGGCCGTCCAGGCGTTGGCGAGCCCGATGCGATCGAACACCTCCTGAAACAGACTCTTCTTGCCGTAGACGCGCACATTGCGCGGGTCCATGAAGCTGACGACATAGATCGGCCGCGCCGAAAGCGGCGCCAGTTGCCGGCGAACTTCCGAAAAATACGCATCTGTCGCCGCGATCAGCGCCTCGCCTTCGCTTTCCTTGCCGACAAGCCCGGCAAGCTGGCGCGTCGCCTCGAGCGCGCGCTGATAGGGCTGCCCGGCCTCGGTATAGAGCCCGATCGTCGTCACCGGCGCCACGCGTTCGAGCAGCGGCTTGATGCCGTCGAGATACGGCATGGACAGGATGATGTCGGGCCTGAGTTGCTGCAGCAATTCGAGATTGGGTTCGAGCAGCGTTCCGACATCGGCGATCTCAGGCGGCAGCGGCGGTTCGACCACCCAGGTCTCCCAGATGTCGCGACCGGCAATGGCAACCGGGCTGACACCGAGCATGAGCAAGGTCTCGGCCAGGCCGTCATCCAGGCAGACGATGCGCAACGGTTTCGCCGTGGCAGATGGCGATGCAATTGCGGCAAAGGGCAGAACGAAAAGTCCCAGCGCGCCGCGCCGGGTGATCCGACCGCGGAGACGGTCGGCCCTGTGGGATTCAAGGGCTGCCATCATCGCGCAGCGCCTGTGCGGAAAGCCGGCTGGGCGTGGATTTCAGGCACGGGTTTTCTCCAAAACGACGCATTCAAAAATCTGGCTGCCGGCAGCCGATGGTCGGTTGACTATGAAACATGACTTCCATAGTCAACATTGAAGATGACTAACCGAGTCAACAAATTTAAATTGGCGCAAGGCGGACCGGTCCTGCGCGCATTGCGGGCAGTGAGGGTATCAAGATGGGGTTGAGTGCATATCGTGCGGCGCGGCGGCGAAGCCGGACCCGGAGCCTCGTGGTCGCATCGCTTTCGACCCTGCTTTGCACCCAGGTCCTTGCGCAGGAAGCCGCGACCGAGCTCAACCCGATCAATGTCGAGGGACAGAGCGACAGCCCGGTCGGACCGGATGACGGCTACATCGCCAAAAACACCACCACCGGCTCGAAAACCGACACGCCGCTGAAGGAAATTCCGCGCTCGATTTCGGTGGTGACCCGCAAGCAGCTCGACGATCGCCAGCCGGGGCAGCTTGAGGACGCCTTGTCCTATCTCGCCGGCGTCACCATCTCGCCATGGGGCGTCGACGATCGCTTCGACCAATGCCTGATTCGTGGGTTCGACCTCTGCACGTCGGCGATCTATCGCGACGGGCTGCCGCAGAAAGTGATCGATTTCTCAGGCTTCAAGATCGAGCCCTACGGGCTGGAGCGAATCGAAGTCTTGAAGGGGCCATCCTCGGTGCTCTACGGCGAGAACGAGGCTGGCGGCATGGTCAATGCCGTCACCAAGCGGCCGACTGACAAGCCGATCTATGACGGCTTCCTCAGCTATGGCAGCTTCAACACCGTCGAGGCCGGGCTGGATATAGGCGGCCCGATCGACGATGCCGGCGTGTGGTCCTACCGGCTGACCGGCCTGGTTCGCAACGGCGCGCTCGAAACCGACTATTCCCGCAACGACCGCATCTTCGTCGCGCCGGCGCTCAAGTGGCAGCCGGATGCGCAGACCTCGCTGACCGTCCTGGCCAACTACCAGTGGGACAGGCTGACGACGAATCAGTTTCTGCCGGCGCAGTATGGCAATCTGCCGCGCAATTTCTTCACCGGCTCGCCTGACTTCGACCGCTTCGATGCCAACCATGGTTCGATCGGCTACCAGTTCAGCCATGAGTTCGACGACCATTGGACGGTGCGGCAAAACCTGCGCTACTCGCAGCAGGAAACCGACTACCGGCAGCTCTATTTTGGCGAGTGGCTTGGCGGCCCATACATCGGCGCAGACGAACATACGGTGCAGCGCACGCTGTTCACCGTGGATGAGACGGCAAGGCTGTTCAACGTCGACAACCAGGCCGAGTACAAGGCTGACTTCGGCGTGGTCGAAAACAAGCTGCTGTTCGGTCTGGATTACAGCAGACAATCGGTCGACGGGCGCAACGGCTACGGGGCGGGTCCGCCGCTGGACACCCAGAACCCGGACTACTCGATCCCTGTCACGCCGCCGAGCCTCATCATTACGGATCGCGTGGAGACGATCGGCCAGGTCGGCCTCTATGCACAAAACCAGTCCAAGATCGCCGACCACTGGGTCCTGACAATCGGCGGCCGGCAGGCCTGGATCGACCACACCAATTTCAACCGACTCGACGGTGCAGGCAGCTACGATCAGAAGGACCATGCCTTCACCGGCAATATCGGCATCGGCTATCTCTTCGACAACGGCCTGACGCCCTACGCCAGCTATGCCGAATCCTTCACCACCAATATCGGCCCGACCCAGTCCGGAGACGCGCTGCTGCCGTCGTTGGGCAAGCAGTATGAAGTCGGCTTGAAATACGAGCCGACCTTCTTCCCCGGCTTCATCACCGCTTCGCTGTTCGACCTGCGCAAGACCAATGTGCCGACGGCAGCAGCCAATCCCGTCTACCAGGTCCAGACCGGAGAAGTCCGCCATCGCGGCCTGGAGATCGAGGCCAACGCAGATCTGGCTTCCGGCCTCAGCATGACGGCGGCCTACACCTATCTCGACGCGGAGATAACCAGCGATGCCGCCGCCGTCGTCGGTAACCGCCCGGCCAGGGTGCCGGAACACCAGGCATCGCTGTGGGCCAACTATGAGGTTGGCAGCGGCGTGCTCGAGGGCCTGAGTGTCGGCGCCGGCGTGCGCTATATCGGCGCCAGCTTCGGTGACAGTACGAACACGGTTAACGTGCCCGGCCACACGCTGGTCGACGCGGCACTGCGCTACAAGAAGAATGGCTGGCAGGCAGCGCTCAATGTCTCCAACCTGTTCGACAAGACCTACTATTCGACCTGCTATGAGGCCGGCAGCAATGCCGACCTCAGCTGCATCTATGGCGAAGGCCGCGTCATCAAGGGCAGCCTCAGCATGAAGTTCTGATGCATGCCGCTCGGCTGCCTCGGCTGGCAGTGATCTGGCATGCGGGATCTGAAGCGCGCCGCATGAACCTGTGATGACGCGCGTCCAGAGCCGCGATTCGACGCGGCCCTGTCCTCCGTCCGGATGGCGGCAAGACGATTCGCACCGTCACGGTGGGCGTGCGACGTCCCGCTCGCCGAAAATCGCTGCCCGCGAAGCGCAATCCACGTCCCGCATCATTTTTCCTCCACGAATGCATTCCAGGATGGATGGTCCCACGACCGCCTCCGGGCGGCGCGCTCTGGATTGGATTGCCTGAAAAAGGCAACGAATCAAAAAACCGGCGGCGGTCGTCGCCAGAAGGTGTAGAAGACCGTACCAAACGCATTGAAGGGAGTGCGATCGGGTTGCGCTCGGCAAGGCTTGATGGTTTGTTGCCGCTATACGGAGAATGAATGATGCGAGAGCCTGCCGGTCAAGACGAATACGGGTCGACGAACCCTTTCGATCCGGACGACCTGCCGACGTTGAACGCAATCGGCCCGAGCATGGGTAGCGGCAATGATTTCGAGAGATATGCCGTTGCCGTGATCATCGTGTTCGGTGCGCTGATCATTGGCGGGCTGATGGCCGCATCGATGGTCTTCGGGCACCGCAACGGCTTCCTCTTCGCGCTTGGCGGCGCCACGTCCGCCTGGATATCCGGAAACGCGCTGCTGCTCGACCGGCCGCGTATCTATGCGCTGTTCGTCGGCATTGCCGCCTTGATGCTGGTTGCGTCCACTCTCACGCTGGTCTTGTGACGGCCAAATCGGTGTGAGCCGATCCACTTGAGCAGCGGGCGATCAACCCGAATCGCCACGCTGCACCAGGTTTTTCCTCCGAGCTGTCAGTATCCGAGCGCCTCGCCAGAGGCCGCGCGGCTGTCGATGGCGCCGTTGTAGCGCGCGCCGCCGCCCTTCTCGATTTCCGCCAGGCTCTTGCCGCCGACCAGGATGCCGGCCGCCTGCCCCCAGGTCTGGTCAGCGAGATCGAGGTGATATCCCATGCCGGCCAGCAGCTTTTCTGTGTCCGGCGACAGGCCGAACGGCTCGACATAAACCTTGTCGGGCAGCCATTGATGGTGGATGCGAGGCGCGTCGATCGCCTCCTGGATGTTCATGCCGTGGTCGATGACATTGACGATCGCTTCCAGCGTGATCGTGATGATGCGCGAGCCACCCGGGCTGCCGATGACCATGAACGGTTTGCCGTCCTTGGCGACCACGGTCGGGCTCATCGACGACAGCGGCGTCTTCTTCGGCTGGATGGCGTTGGCCTCGCCCTGGACAAGGCCGTAGAGATTGGGCACGCCGGGTTTCTGGGTGAAATCGTCCATTTCGTTGTTGAGCAGGATGCCGGTGCCGTCGGCGACGACGCCGGCTCCGAAGGAGCCATTCAGCGTGTAGGTGACCGCGACCGCATTGCCTTCATCGTCGATGATCGAATAATGCGTCGTCTCCTTGCTCTCGCCAAAGCCCTTCGGCATCAGATCCTGCGACACGCCGGCCCGGAACGGGTCGATCTTGTCGCGGATATCCTTGGCATAGGCCTTATCAAGCAATTTCGAGACCGGATTGTCGACGAAATCGGGATCGCCGAGCGCGGAATTGCGGTCAACATAGGCATAGCGCATCGCTTCGACCATGACATGGATGGACTCGGCCGATCCGGCACCGAGATAGGATAAGGGATAGCCCTCCAGAACGTTGAGGATTTCGCAGATGATGACGCCGCCGGAGCTGGGCGGCGGCGAGGAGGTGATCTCGTAGCCGCGATAGGTGCAGGTCACGGGCTTGAGTTCGCGCACCGCATATTGCTCGAAGTCGGGCTTGGCGAGAATGCCGCCCTTGGCGCCGCTCGCCTTGACGATGGCATCGGCGATGGCGCCTTTGTAAAAGGCATCCGCACCCTCTTCGGAAATGGCGGCGAGCGACGCCGCGAGGTCGGGCTGGACCAGCCGCTCGCCGATGCCATAGGGCTTGCCGTCGGGTTTCAGGAATATGGCGGCGGCCGCGGGGTCCTTCGCCAGCCTGTCGGCGCTGCCGGCAAACGAGGCGGCGTCGCCCTGGTTGAGGATGAAGCCGTCCCTGGCATAGCCGATTGCCGGCGCCATCAAATCCTGGCGGGACAATTTGCCGTATTTTTCGCGGGCCATCTCCAGACCGGCCACCGAACCCGGCACGCCGACCGCAAGATAGCCGTCGAGACTGGCCCCCTTCACCGGGTTGCCGTCCTTGTCGAGATACATGGTTTTTGTCGCCGCCAGCGGCGCCCGCTCGCGAAAATCGAGAAAGGTCGATTTGCCGTCCTTGAAGCGGATGGTCATGAAGCCGCCGCCGCCGATATTGCCGGCATTGGGGTAGACGACCGCGAGCGCATAGCCGACGGCAACCGCCGCATCGACAGCATTGCCGCCCTTTTTCAGCACCTCGATACCGACTTCGGACGCCAGATGCTGGGCCGTCACCACCATGCCGTGCTCGCCCTTGGCCGGCGCAGGCGATGCGGCGAAGACGCCCGTCAACGGCGCGAGGGCGAAGGTGATGGAAAGACTGGCGGCGATCAGTGTCCGACGGTTGAGAGGCATGGCGGTTCTCCGGGCGGGGGGACGCCTAGAAGACCGTGTTGGACTGATCGAGTCCACTAACAATTAAGGGAGCGTGAGAAGAGCCCCCTCACCCGGATTGCCAACTGAATTGCGAAGCGCAATTCGAGGCAATCCGACCTCTCCCCGAGGGGAGAGGAGGTTGTCAGCGCTGACGTCAGTCTCTTCTCCCCAGCGGGGGTGAGGCGTGGTCCGCGCAGCGGGCCAAAAGCCAACTGCTTGGCTTTTCGAACAACGAACGCCCGGAGGGTCGGTGGCCGCAAAACGGCCGGATGAGGGGGCCGGCTCGGCCTCAGACAATGCCGCCAGAGCCACCCACAACCGCCGGCCGTTCCGCAGCGACCTTGGCGCGGTAACCCGCCGCCCTATAGGCCGCGACCGGATCAATGGCGCCACCAGTCTTCAGCCGCGCCATGGCGAGGATCGGCTCGACATCGGTGCGGTAGGCGGCTTTCAGCGTCTGCGTCGCCATCAGCGCATCATTACTGTCCTGAAAACCTTCCAGCGCCTTGCGATCGACGAGCAGCGCCTGCGCATAGGCGCGCTGCACCTCGACCGCCGACAGCATCAGGCTTTCGATCGGATCGGTGACGTTGTGACTCTGGTCGAGCATGTGCGCCGGATCGAAACCCTCGGTGCCGGACAGTTCGGCATCGACCAGTTCGTTGAAGACGAGGAACAGCCGGTAGGGGTCGATCGAACCGGCATCGAGATCATCGTCGCCATACTTCGAATCGTTGAAATGGAAGCCGCCGAGCTTCTTGAATTGGATCAGCCGCGAGACGATCATCTCGATGTTGACGTTGGGGGCATGGTGGCCGAGGTCGACGAGACAGAACGCCTTGTCGCCCAATTCCCTGGCGATCATGTAGTTGGTGCCCCAGTCCTGCACGACGGTGGAATAGAAGGCCGGCTCGTACATCTTGTGCTCGCTGAACAGCTTCCAGCCGGCGGGCAGTCCGGCGTAAACCTCTTTCATGGCGTCGAGATAGCGCTCGAACGCCTTGGCGAAATTGACCTGGCCCGGGAAGTTCGAACCGTCGCCGATCCACACCGTCAGGGCCTTGGAGCCGAGCGTCTTGCCGATCTCGATACATTCGAGATTGTGCTCGACCGCTTGCCGGCGCGTGCCGGCATCGGCATGCGACAGCGAGCCGAATTTGTAGGAAAGCGCCTGGTCCTTCGCGTCGGAAAAAGTGTTGGAGTTCATGGCGTCGAAGCCGAGGCCAAAGCGCGAAGCCGCCTGCTTCAGCCGGTTCGGGTCGGCCTTGTCCCACGGAATGTGCAGGGAGACGGTCGGCGTCGCTTGCGTCAATTGCTGGATGACGGCGCAGTCCTCGATCTTGTCGAAGATATCGCGCGGCTCGCCGGCGCCGGGAAAGCGGGCAAAGCGCGTGCCGCCGGTGCCGACACCCCAGGACGGGATCGCCACCGCGAATTTCTCGACCTTGTCTCTGATAGCGTCGATGGCGATGCCGCGACGGTCGAGCCGCTCGCCGAGCGAGGCGTAGTCGCGCTCGAGGTTGGGCTTGCGCGCGGCGTTGTCCTTGTCGACGAGGTCGGCGGAGATGATGGATTCGGACAAGTGCTGGTTCCTCCCAAAATATATGCGGGCAGCGCTGCCCCTCATCCGCCTGCCGACACCTTCTCCCCGTATAGTGATGGGGAGAAGGGCGAAGCGGCTAGCGCGTAAAGCTCTGGGCGTTGCCCGCGTCGACATTGATGATGTTGCCGGTCGACTTGGCCGACATGTCGGACGCCAGGAAATAGATCGCTTCGGCGATGTCTTCCGGGAAGACCGAGCGCTTCAGCATCGAACGCGAGCGATAGTGCTCCTCCAGATCGTCGGTCGACATCTTGTAGGCGGCGGCGCGCTGTTCCTTCCACTCGCCGGTCCAGATCTTCGAGCCGCGCAGCACCGCGTCCGGGTTGACGACATTGACCCTGATCTGCGCCTCCGCGCCCTCAAGCGCCAAGCAGCGGGCGAGATGGATCTCGGCGGCCTTGGCGGTGCAATAGGCGGCGGCGTTGGGTGATGCGGCAAGGCCGTTCTTGGAGGCGACGAAGACGACGTTGCCACCAATCATCTGCGCGCGGAACAGCCGGAACGCTTCCCGCGAGACCAGGAAATAGCCGGTCGACAGGATGTCCATGTTCTTGTTCCACAGCGCCAGCGTCGTCTCCTCGATCGGCGCCGAGGAGGCGAGGCCAGCATTCGACACCAGAATGTCGATGCCGCCGAACTCGACCGCTGTCTCGGCAAAGCCGGAGATAACCTGGTCCTCCGAGGTGACGTTGATCAGCACCGGGCGGACGAAATCCTTGCCATAGACCTTGGCCAGTTCGTCATTGGCGCTGGCCAGCGCTGTCTCGTCGATGTCGGCCAGCACCACGCAGGCGCCTTCGCGCAGCAGCCGGTTGGCCGTGGCGCGGCCGATGCCGCCGGCGCCACCCGTGACCAGGGCGATCTGGCCGGCAAGCGACTTCGGCTTCGGCATGCGCTGCAGCTTCAGATCCTCGAGCAGCCAGTACTCGATGTCGAAGGCTTCCTGTGCAGGCAGCCCGACATAGGACGAGACGGTGGAGGCGCCGCGCATGACGTTGATGGCGTTGACATAGAATTCTCCCGAAATGCGCGCCGTCGCCTTGTCGCCGGCGAAGGTGAACATGCCGACGCCGGGCATCAGGTAGACGACGGCATTGGGATCGCGGATGGCGGGCGAGTCCGGATGCTTGCAGCTGTCGTAGTAGGCCTGGTAGCCGACGCGATAGGCTGCGATGTCGTCGGCAAGCCGCGCAATCACCGCATCGACATCGGGCTTGGCCGGATCGAATTCGATGACCAGCGGGCGGATCTTGGTGCGCAGGAAATGGTCGGGGCACGAGGTGCCGAGTGCCGCCAGCGGGCGCAGATCCCTGGAATTGACGAATTCGAGCACGGCGGCGGAATCGTCGAAATGGCCTGTTTTGTGGCTCTTCTCCGAGATCAGGCCCCGAATCCTCGGCATCAGTTTGGCCGCGATGGCACGGCGCTCGGTGGCGTCGAGTGCCTTGACCACTTCACCGCCGAAGATAGCGACACCTTCGGAGCGGCGCTCGAACCATTCGATCGCCTGGTTGATCACCGAGATCGTCGTCTCGTAGCATTCCCTGGGGGTGTCGCCCCAGGTGAACAGGCCGTGGCTTTCCAGGATGACACCCTTGGCATCGGGGTGTTCGAGGCAGAATTTCTCCAGCCACAGGCCAAGCTCGAACCCGGGACGCTTCCACGGCAACCAGCCGATGGCGTCGCCGAAGATTTCTTTGGTCAGCGCCTTCGAATCCTTCGCGGCGGCAATGGCGATGATGGCATCGGGATGCATGTGGTCGACAAAAGGCTTCGGCACGTAGGCGTGCAACGGCGTGTCGATAGAGGCCGCGCGTGGATTGAGGTTGAAGGTGCAGTGCGGCAGGAAGCCGACCATTTCATCTTCGTGCTCGACGCCGCGATAGAGACCTTTGAGCGCGCGCAGCTTGTCCATGTAGAGCGTAGCAAAGCCGTCCAGCTTGATCGAGGCGCTGTCGCCGCCCGATCCCTTGACCCACAGCACTTCGACATCCTCGCCGGTGAGCGGGTCTCTCTCCCAGATCTTCGACGACGTGTTGCCGCCGCCATAGTTGGTGACGCGCTTGTCGGAACCAAGTGTGTTCGAGCGGTAGACCAGAAGTTCCGGCCCGCTCATAGCGTGAGCCTTGGCCTCGTCCCACAGATTGGCGAGGCGCGCGCCGGTGCGCTTGTCGAGCATAAGAAATCCTCCCGAAGGCACGCAAAAGGCGCGGCCATTTGGCCCCGAATTTCCACGGAAGCAGCCGGCTTGTCAATCACAAACGATCAATATCGATCATATTGCACTGCACAATGAAATTATATGATCGGAAATGATTGACACTGCGCGTTTTGGGTGCCTAGATGCTCAGGCAGGGAGGAACCATGCACGAAAAAGAGCGCCACAGGATCATTCTGTCCGCTGTCCAGGAAAAGCCTGTGGTGACGGTGCAGGAGATGGTCGACCTGACGGAGTCGTCCGAGGCGACGATCCGGCGCGATATCGCGGCCCTCCACGTCCAGAAGCGGCTGCGCCGTGTGCGCGGCGGCGCCGAGGCAATCTCGCCGCCGCAGTTCATCGGGCTGGCCGGCCGGCCCTTTTCCGTCAACGAAACGATCAACGCCTCGCAGAAGCGGGCGATTGCACGCGAAGCCGTGGAACTGTGCAAGGACGGCGAACCGATCATCATCAATGGCGGCACCACCACCTTTCAGATGGTGCATTTCCTGACCGGCCGCCGCATGCCGATCTTCACCAATTCGTTCCCGATCGCCGAGCACCTGCTCAAGCACTCCAAGAACACGGTGATGCTGTCGGGCGGCACCATTTATCGCGAGCAGAACATCATCCTGTCGCCCTTCGACAATGACGTGACGCGCAATTTCTATGCGCGCCGCATGTTCATGGGCGCGCAGGGTCTGGGGCCGCTCGGCCTGATGGAGGGCGATCCGCTTTTGATCCAGGCGGAGCAGAAACTGATCGACCAAGCCGACGAGTTGGTGGTGCTGGTCGATTCCTCGAAATTCCGCAAACGCTCCAGCCTGATCCTGTGCGGCCTGTCGCGCATCGCCACCGTCATCACCGATGACGGCATCGAGGATCGCGAAGCCAAGATGCTGGAGACCGCGGGGGTGACGCTGATCGTCGCCCGCACATCCGCGACCAACAAGGAAGAATCTTCACTGCAGGCCTGAGGCCAACTCGCGCTCGCAGCGACGATGGAATGCAACGCTCAAGGGAGGAAATTCGATGAGCTTCTTGAAGAAATTGATGGTGACGGCTGCATTCTCAGCCGCCATGTTCGTGAATGCCGCCTATGCCGAAAACGTCAAGATCGCACTGGTGGTGAAATCGCTCGGCAACGGCTTCTTCGATGCCGCCAACAAGGGCGCCGAAGAGGCGGCCAAGGAACTCGGCGATGTCGACATCATCTACACCGGCCCGACCAAGGCGACCGCCGAAGCGCAGATCGAAGTGGTCAATTCGCTGATCGCGCAGAAGGTCAACGCCATCGCCATTTCGGCCAATGACGCCGACGCCTTGGTGCCGGTGCTGAAGAAGGCCATGGAACGCGGCATCACCGTCATCTCGTGGGATTCGGGCGTCGCCAAGGAAGGCCGCCAGCTTCACCTCAACCCGTCCGATACCGGCCTGATCGGTGAGACCATCATCAAGCTTGCCGCCGACCACCTGCCGGAAGGCGGCGAGGTCGCCATCCTGTCGGCCTCCTCGACCGCCACCAACCAGAACGCCTGGATCGACGCGGCCAAGAAAATCCTGCCGGAGAAGTTCCCCAAGATCAAACTCGTCGCCACCGTCTATGGCGATGACGATTCGGCCAAGAGCACCGACGAAGCCAAGGGCCTGTTGAAGTCCTATCCGAACCTCAAGGCGATCATCGCGCCGACCACCGTCGGCGTCGTCGCCGCCGCCCAGGTCGTCACCGACGAGAACCTGATCGGCAAGGTCAATGTCACCGGCCTCGCGCTGCCGTCCGAGTTCAAGAAGTTCATCGACAACGGTTCCAGTCAGGCGGTTGCCCTGTGGAACCCGATCGACCTCGGCTACTCGGCCGTCTACCTCGCCCATGATCTGGCGGTGAAGAAGGAAGAGGCGAAGCCCGGCGCCACGCTGTCGAGCGGGAGCGTCGGCAAGGTCACGCTCGACGACACCAACTCGGCTGCGATGGCTAAGCCAGGCAAGGAAGACAAGTCGAACATCGAAAAGTTCTCCAAGATCTATTGATCTGGAGTCCTCTCGAGCTGACGCGGCGGGGCTCACGTCCCGCCGCGACTTTAAACGAACCTTGTTTCAGGGCTTGATACGATTATGGACACGACAGCCCAACACGGCGCGGTGAAGGAGCGGCCTCCGGCCTCGGCTCCACGCCTGACGCTGTCCGGCATCTCCAAGAGCTTTCCCGGCGTGCGCGCGCTGCACAATGTCAGCCTGTCGCTCTACCCCGGGCAGGTGACGGCGCTGATCGGCGAAAACGGCGCCGGCAAGTCGACGCTGGTCAAGATCATGACCGGCATCTACCAGCCCGACGGGGGTACGATCAGCATCGACGGCCAGGCCGTCACCCTGCCGAGCGCGCATGCCGCCTTCGGGCACGGCGTCACCGCCATCCACCAGGAAACCGTGCTGTTCGACGATTTGTCGGTCGCAGAAAACATCTTTCTCGGCCATGCGCCGCGCACGCGATTGCGCACCATCGACTGGCGCACGATGCGCAAGAACGCGCGCGAAGTGCTTGACACCATGCATGCCGGCCACATCGACGCCGATGCGCGCCTGAAGGACCTCGGCATCGCCAACAAGCATCTGGTCGCCGTTGCGCGCGCCATGTCGATCGACGCGCAGATCGTCATCATGGACGAGCCGACCGCCGCACTTTCGATGAAGGAGATCGAGGAGCTCTTTTTGCTGATCGAGTTCCTCAAGAGCGACGGCAAGGCAATCCTGTTCATCAGCCACAAGTTCGACGAGATCTACCGTATCGCCGACCGCTACACGGTGTTCCGCGATGGCGAGATGGTCGGCGAAGGCCTGATCAAGGATGCCGGCCAGAGCCAGATCGTGCGCCTGATGGTCGGCCGCGCGGTCGATCACATCTTCCCGCAGCGCAAGGCCGAGATAGGCGCGCCGGTGCTCTCCGTTTCCGGCCTGTCGCATCCGACCGAATTCAACGACATCGGCTTCGAACTGCACAAGGGCGAGATCCTCGGCTTCTACGGCCTGGTCGGCGCCGGCCGCAGCGAGGTGATGCAGGCGATATCGGGCATCACCCGCACATCAGCCGGCACGATCACGCTGGAAGGCAAGACGCTCGCGCCGAAATCGGCGGCGGATTCGATCGATGCCGGGATCGTCTACGTGCCCGAAGAACGCGGCAAGCAAGGCGTGGTGATCGGCCTGCCGATCTTCCAGAACGTCTCGCTGCCTTCACTCAAGCGCACATCGAAGTCCGGCCTGCTGCGGCTGTCGGAGGAGTTCGATCTGGCCCGCTCCTACACCGAGCGGCTCGACCTCAGGGCCTCCTCGCTCAGCCAGGACGTCGGCACGCTGTCGGGCGGCAACCAGCAGAAGATCGTCATCGCCAAATGGCTGGCGACGTCGCCCAAGGTGATCATCCTGGACGAGCCGACCAAGGGCATCGACATCGGCTCGAAGGCCGCCGTGCACGGCTTCATGGCCGAGTTGGTGGCGCAAGGCCTGTCGGTGATCATGGTGTCCTCCGAGCTGCCCGAAATCCTCGGCATGTCCGACCGCGTCGTGGTCATGCGCGAGGGGCTCGTCGCGGCGGTCTACGACAACAAGGGGTTGGACGCCGAGACGCTGGTTCGGACGGCAGCGGGGATCGCGGCATGAAGGCTTTCCTGAAATACCGTGAAATCTGGCTGTTGGCGGCCATCGTCGTGCTGATCGGGCTGATTTCGACGCGCTTCCCGGCCTTTGCCGACCCCGGCAATCTGCGTCAGGTGTTCAACGACACCTCGATCCTGATGATCCTGGCGCTCGGCCAGATGGTGGTCATCCTGACCCGGTCGATCGATCTGTCGATGGCGTCCAATCTCTGCTTCACCGGCATGGTGGTGGCGATGCTGAACGCAGCACATCCGGCGATCCCGATCCCGCTGCTGATCGTCATTGCGC
>NZ_RZPQ01000240.1:0-7503 GCF_003999135.1 Mesorhizobium sp. M7A.F.Ca.CA.004.06.1.1
GATGACGCCGGTCGGGCGGCTGATCCTGCTGCGCAGCTTTCCGCGCGGCGGGTTGATCACCGCCATGACCTACATGACCTTGCCCGCCATCATGGGGCCTGTGATCGGGCCGCTGCTCGGCGGCCTGTTGACCACCTATGCATCGTGGCGCTGGATATTCTATGTCAACGTGCCTTTCGGTTGTCTCGGCATTCTGGCGGCGCTGCGCTTCGTCGACGATTTCCGCGAGGAGGCGGTGCAGCGCTTCGACTTCGCCGGGTTCCTGATGGTGGGATGCGGAGTCGCGCTGCTGCAGTTCGGACTGGAAAGCATCGGTAGGCCGATCATCTCCGTTTCGGCGACAGCGTTGGTGTTGGCCGCGGCGATCCTGCTGCTGCTCGCCTTCGGGCGCTATGCGCGCCGCGTCGTTGCACCGGCAGTCGATCTGACACTGTTTCGATTTCGCTCGTTCTGGGTCGGTACGCTCGCAGGCGGCCTGTGCCGCGTTGGCCTCAACGGCGTGCCTTTCCTGTTGCCGCTGATGCTGCAGGTCGGCTTTGGCATGAGCCCGGTCACCTCGGGCTCGCTGACATTCGTCGGCAGCTTCGGCGCCTTGCTCATTCGGCCGCTGCTGTCGCCGCTGTTGCGGCGCTTTGGCTTCAATGTCGTGCTCATCGGCAGCGCGGTGGTCGGCTCCGCCGCTGTCGGGGGCTTCGCCTTGATCGAAGCCGATACGCCGCACTGGATGATCGGCCTTTACGTCTTTGTCTTCGGGGTCATCCGGTCGGCGCAGTTCATGACCTCCAACACGCTGTCCTATGCCGACCTGCCGGACGACAAGCTCAGCCGCGCCACCAGTCTCGGCGGCGTCCTGCAGCAACTCAGCGTTTCCCTGGGCGTTTCGATCGCCGCCATGGTGCTGGGCCTTGTCGCAGGAGAAACCCGCATCGTGACAGCGGAACGCTTCCACCAGGTGTTCCTGCTGACCGCGGTCATCCCGCTGCTGTCCGTCCCCGGCTTCCTGTACCTGCGTGCCGAGGACGGCGTGCAGGTCAGCGGCCATGTTCGACCACGAAATTCTCGTTGACGCCGCGCCTTCGGCTGTCCTGGAGACATCGAGCCCGCCTGTCTGCCTGGCTGCCACCAATCGGCCCGGACCAGCTCGTGGCGCACGATGTCTTCCATGCTGGAATTTCAGGCGAAGTCCGCTCCCGCGCTTTTCTTCGAGAGCCGCGAAAGAAGGTGAACAGTCAGCACGACGGCCAGACCGGAGACGAGCGTCGAGAGGGTGAAAAGTGCGCCATAGCCGATGCGGTCGGCGATCGCACCGGCCATCATCGAGCCGATCAGGTAGATGATGATCTGGGCGCAGGACAGAATGGTGAAGTCCGTTCCAGGCTGATCTTTCGATGACACCGCCATGAACAGGCTGTAGAGCGCCACAATCTCCATATAGCGGATCAAGGTCTGAAACCCCGCCGCTCCCAAAAGAGTCCATATGCCCGTGATTTCGCCGGCCGCATGCAGGGCAAACAACAGGAAGCAGATCGTGCGCAAGGCGCCGAGCAGCAGCAGCGTTCGGCCGGCGCCGGAACGTCGAACAAGCATGGCCGCTATGAAGGATCCGGCAATGCCGGCCGTCGCCGCAGAAATACCGCTCAGATATCCGATCGCCGACAGCGGCAATCCGACGTCGACGAGATAGGATCCCTCCATGGATTTCACCAGCCCTTCGCTCGCCCGGTAGGTCAGTGCGATCATCAGGACGGTCACGGCTTCCGGGCGCTTGAGAAAGCTGGAGATCGAAGGTTTCGCCCGCGGTTCGGCGTTTTTTGTAGCGGTGTCCTCCGGCATGAAGGCGATCGCAATCAATGGCAGGGCTGAGACCGCCGCGATCGTCAGCACCATCGCCTGCCAGCCGACCCAGCCATAGAGAAGCAGGGAAACGGTGCCGCCGACGATGACGCTGAGTGCGACCGCTCCGCCCTGGATTGCGTTTCCAACGGCGCGATCCTCTTGCCTCAGGGCGAGCGTGGCATAGCCGTCGGTTGCAATGTCCTGCGTCGAGGTCAGCACCGCGATCGCGAAACCTATTGCGAATATGGCTTTCAGATTGGTCGGTTCCACAAGGGCGAGTGCCGCTATGGCGATCACAGTCCCGATCTGCGTGGGAAGAATCCATCCGCGGCGGTGCCCGATCGCCATCGGCCTGATCCGATCGACGAGCGGTGCCCAGAGGAATTTCACCGTCAGCGGGATCATCAGGACGGCAAGCATGCCGATGGCCGTTCTCGACACGCCAAGCTCGCGCATGATCGGCGGCACCGCGGCGACCAGGAGATAACCCGGAATACCCTGGGCGAGGTAGAGACCCGCCAGCACGGCGAACAGCCGCAAACGCTGCCAATCCCGCCGCTCTGCCGGCCGGCTGATGGTCTCGGATGCGAGCCCGCTCATGGCCGAACTGCCTTGTCGAGATGTTTGGCGGCGAACTGCCGCGCTTCCTCTCTGTCGCTGGTGACGTGGACCGGAATAGCCCAGAGCCGCTCGAACGATTGCCGCGATCGTGGGTTGGGATTGTCACGCACCAGTGCCAAGGCCCGGCATGCGCTGGAGATGCGCTGCCGCGTGGCCTTGGCCCATGCGGCCTGACGGACTTCCCCCTCTCGGGAGAGATGAGTGCTGCCGGCAATATCCACCACGATGGCATAGGGTCCATCGAGGTTGCCGATCCGGTCGAGCGCTTCGAGGTAGTCGGCCTCGTCGGTTGCCGCGTGCGGAGGGTAGAGGCGCAGGTCGACGATGCCGTCCTTGTGCATCTCGAAACGAACCATCTCAGAAGGTGACCTTGTAGCCGAGCGATACCATGCGGCCGAAACCATTGACGACATTGTTGCGCGTGGCGCTAGCTGTCGGATTCATGTAGTTGGTGTCGAAGACGTTCTCGACGCCGACACTGAGATCGCCCTTGCCGACCTTGTGGCTCGCAAGGATATTTACCAGTGCCGCGCCCTTGATCTCGGGTACGGTCGTTATCTTGTCCCGGCTGGTGAAGAACTGGACCTCGCTGCGAAGATTGAGGCCGTTGTCGAAGACATAGGTCCCGTAGACCGTGCCGTGCACCGGGGTCGCTATCCTGTTGTTCGGCAGCCACGCATCGATATTGCCATCGCCGTCATTGTCGTAGCGCCCCTCGGTATAGCCAAGGAGGCCACCGACGGTGAGGTTGCCGGTCAGGTTCCACCATGCGGTGACTTCGACGCCCCAGATTTCCTCCTTCTGCTGCGACACGCGGTTGGAGGCGATGTCGTAGTTCACGCCTTGGTCGGAGGTGGACAAAAAGGCCGACAGCGAGCCGCCATAGTCGACATCGCCGCCGCGAATGCCGATCTCGTAATTGTTGACGACCTGAGGGCTGGGAGCGATGTCAGCGTAGCTGACCGTATAGTCGGGTGCGCCTGCGCCGGGACATGCCAGCGCCCCGTAGGCGTCGCACAGTTCGGCACTGCTGTTGGCGCCGGCTCGCCGCGTGAAGCTGCCGATGTCGGTCAGCGAGAACCCCTGCGAGAAGCCACCGTAAAGCTGGACATCGGGCGTGAGATCGAATGTGCCGCCGACATTGAAAGTCAGATTGTCGTAGTCAAAGGACCCGCCGATGACGTTGATCGCCGGATATGGCCGGTTGATGTAAAAGATGGCTGGGCGGTTGAAATCCTCGATGTCGAGGAAGTAGCGTTCGTAGCGCAATCCACCTTGCAGGCGCAGCCGGTCGGTCACAGGGACCTGCAACTGGGCAAAGCCGGCGACCGAGTTCTGCTTCATCGGACTGATGACGTCCCAGCCGTTCTCGAGTTTCTGGAAGGTCTTGTCGTGGATGAAGTCCAGGCCCCAGGTCAGCGTCGACCCCTCCAGCAGCATGTCGAGAGGGGTCTCGACCGTAGCGGTGACGCCGGCGCGCTTGCTGAAGAGCGTGGTCTGGGCAAAGCTGGCCTGCGGGTTGAGCGGGTTGCCCGAATAGTAGACCTGATTGTTCACGAAGCGATCGAAGCGGGTGAAGGGAAAGCGCTTCTCCATATCGTTGTAGAACGACTTCACTTCGAGCGATCCCAAGGCGAAGGCGGTGTCGGTATAGCGCGCGGTGAAATATTTTGAATTCTCTTCCACGGATTCGCCCGTATACGGCGCCGTGTAGTCGGGCGCCGCTGGAGTGGCCTGGAAATTGGAAAACCAATCCGGATTCTGTTCCATGCGGACCAGTTCGCCGGAGACCTCGAAACGACGGGCCCCGTCCTCATATCCCAGTCTTGCATAGAGGTTGCCGAAGTCGGTGCGATCGCCCCCGCCTTGGCCGAGCATGGCGTCGGACGGCAGTTCGCGACCGTCTCCGTCATAGGTCCGGCGCGTCCGCTGGCCGCTGGCCGAGAACATGTAGTCGAATTTGCCGATCTTCTGCGTCGCCGAAACCGAAACTTCCGGCGCCAGGGACTTGCCGGGATTTGCAGTGAACGCCTTCACCTTGGTCTCGACGGTGACGGTTGGTCTTTCGGTCGCGTCCCGCCTGGTGATGAAATTGATGGTGCCGCCGGTCGCGCCGGAGCCGTAAAGGCTGCTTGCCCCGTTGACCACCTCAATGCGCTCGACTTTGCCGAGATCGATAAGCGAAAGCGTTCGTGAAACGTCACGCAACGGGGTGTTGCGGGGAATGCCGTCGACGAGAATCAGCACGCCGCGACCGCGAAAGCTTTCCGAGGCACCTGAAATCGTCTGGTTTGCGATCGAAAAACCGGGAACCAGCTTGGAAATCAGGGTCGCCGGGTCGCTCGTCAGCTTGAGCTGTTGTGCCAGCTCATCAGCCTCGATGACCTGGACGGACCCGGGAATGCTGGAGATCGGCTGCTCCGTTCTGCTCGCCGTCACCAACACTGTTTCCAGCTGTATCGCGGGTGCCGAATCTCCAGTGTTCTGCGCCTGCACGGGCATGGTCGTGAAAGCAAGTGGCAGCAGTGCGAGGCAAGTTCCCGCGATCAGTTCATTCCGCATAGTCGCACTCCAAATTGGCCCCTCGGGTGCCGCAAAGGCATTGAGGGCCACAAATCGCTGGCTCCCTTTTCCCGGATCGATTAAATATGTCTCAATTACTCATGTTATCGATCAGGGCGATGGCGCGCTTGGAGTGAAGCGAAGCCGGCACTGCTGAAAACGAACTCCGACGATCCGAATTGAAAATGTTGCAGTTATATCACAGGTCGACCAACCCCAGCGGGATCAGCCCGGTGAGCTTCGACATGTCGGGTCACGACGACGCGGAAGCCGAGCGGTTGTGCGCCGGCCATTTTTTAACGGTCATCGGGGAGGTCGCGATCGAAACAGGGCTGGGTGTCCTCTCCGCCGTGCGTGGCGTGACATGTGGCCTCGCCGATCTGAACGTCATGACGTGTTTCTTCCCGCCCTCGCCGTTACGGGTGCGGGGGATTGGAATGCCGGGTTCGGACAAGGTGCTCATGTTGCGAAGCATGGAAGGTCCGCTGGTCGTTGAGCAGGATGGACGGAAGATAGAAGCCGCGCTTGGAGATTTCCTCTTTGTATCCGGTGAGATGGCCTACGACTGGTATCTGCCGGAAGGGGGCAGGCTGGACTGCGGCAGCCTGCCCGGCGCCGCTTTCCGCGTTTCCGGCGAGACGCTTTCCAGGCTGATGCTGCGACCGATCCCGAGAACGTTTCCTCCGCTCCAGCTTCTGATCACCTACGGCGCTTATCTGTTGATGCGTGGCCCGCATTCTGCCAACGAGGCGGAGATGGCCAATGCCCATTTCAACGAAATACTTCCGCTCGTCGTCGCCTATCTGGAAACCCCATCAACGGTGGAACGTGACCGGCTGCACCCTGTTAAACGCTATATCGATGATCACCTGGGGGATGGCGATCTGAGCATTTCCGCTGTGGCCGCTGTCCTCGATGTTACACCACGATATGTCCAGAAGTTGTTTCAGCGCGAAGGGACGACATTTTCGAGATATCTTCTCGAACGGCGCCTGGCCGAGGCGCGCAAGCTGCTGTTGCGGGGAACGGGAACGCTTTCGATAGGCGCCACTGCCTATGAAGTCGGTTTCGGGGATATCTCCTACTTCAACCGCACCTTCCGAAAGCGTTATGGCGTGGCGCCTTCCAGCGTTCGGGATGAAGCGCGGCAGACCCTTGGTTGAGTGGCTAATAGCCCGGGCAGAGACCGTCGGAATAGTGCGGCGAACCCTTGGGGCGTTGCCGATACTGCGTATACGAGGATACCTACATCCGTTAAGCTGAGCGCCGCGTCAAACGGGAGCATCGATTGCAAGGATTTGCGGAAAGCGTGATGCAGGGGCCGCGAACCGTGGCCGAACAGGTCGCCAATGTCCTGCGCGAAGCGATTGCCGGTGGAACCATCAAGGCGGGCACTCCGCTGCGCCAGGACGAATTGGCCGAGCAGTTTGGCTTCAGCCGCATGCCAATTCGTGACGCCCTTCGCCAATTGGAAGCCGAAGGCATTGTTTCCATCCATCCGACAAAAGGCGCGCAGGTCGCCCGGATGGACGGCGCCGAGATCGGTGAAATCTACGCACTGCGCGAACTGCTTGAATGCGAGGCGGTGCGGCTTTCGCTTCCCAACCTCGCCGGCGCGAAGCTCGACGAGGCGGAACAGGTGCTCGACCAGATCGACGCGGAGCGCAATGTCGGCCGATGGGGTGCGCTGAACCGTGCCTTTCATCTGGCTCTCTACGACGCCTGCGGTAACCGTCGATTGCTCGGCCTGATCGAGGCGCACCACAATGCCGCAGATCGCTACGTCCGCATCCTCCTGTCGAACCTGGATTATCGCAGCCGCTCGCAGACGGAGCACCGCGACCTGCTGGCCGCCTGCAGGGCGCGCAAGGAGGACAAGGCCATAAGCATTCTGAGGCGGCATCTTCGCGAGGGAAGCGAGACGCTGGTCAGCGCGATCAGGGAAGATGGCCTGTCGCGAAAATCCTGACGGCGTGGCTTGAGCTCCGGTTGCCTCTGCGCGCGATCACTGCCACATATTGCAACATCGATACTCGATCCAGGATCATCATGTCCCCCGACAGCAGCCTGCCGGCGCGCGCCCTTGCTCCACGTCGCCACGAAGAGATCCTGCGGCGGCTGGGCGCTCACGGGTCTGTCAGTGTCGCCGAGCTGGCCGGGTTCTTCGATGTCTCACGCGAAACCATCCGCCGCGACCTGAAACTGCTGTCGGATAAAGGACAGCTCGGCATCGTCCATGGCGGCGCTGCCCGTTTCGAGCCGAGCGAACCGGCAATGAGCCTGCGCAGCCAGGAGAATGCCCGGGGCAAGGCTGCGATCGGCAGGATAGCTGCCGGTCTTGTGAAGGACGGCATGGTGGTGTTCCTCGATTCCGGCACCACCACGCTGGCCGTCGCACAAGCCATGACCGACCTGCGCGATCTCACCATCTGCACGGCGAGCCTCCCGATCGCGCTTCTGCTGTGCCACGTCTCAGGCATGCGC
>NZ_RZPQ01000241.1:0-7493 GCF_003999135.1 Mesorhizobium sp. M7A.F.Ca.CA.004.06.1.1
CAAAGCCATGACCTCGTATAGCAAGGAAGTCCTGGGCGATCTGGTCGCAGGCAAGCTGCCCTGGCCACAGACAAGGCGGATCATGAGTGCCTACAAGGACGATGACCGTTTCTTCAAGATGGTTGCCGTCTATCAGGATCGTGTCGCCTGGAAAGATCCGATCCTGCTGCCGGTCTCGGACCATCTGTTCATCTGCCAGAGCGGCGATGAGCGCATTACCCGCTGCGAATGCGGCCACTCCTTCGGCGACTATCGCAAGAACTGGAAGCTGAAGGCTGCGATCAACGTCCGCAACACCGAGGGGGCTTTGCGCGAAATCTATCCCAACAGCGATCTCCCCGATCCCGAATGGATGGAGATCCGCGAATTCATCTGTCCGCAATGCGGCACGCTGCACGAAGTGGAAGCGGCGGCACCTGGCTATCCCATCGTCCACGATTTCGAGCCCGACCTCGAAGGCTTCTATCGCGAATGGCTAGGCAAACCGCTCCAGCAAACATGAAACGCTGGCGATGGAGGCTGCGCCGGTGTGATTGCCAAATACGGTCAGGCCTGATTGCCTGCCCGGAACGAAGTGGAGACCGTGCGCCATGAACAACCTTTCCGGCCGTAGCGCCATCGTTACCGGTGGGTTCTCGGGCATGGGCTTTGCCATTGCCACGGCTTTGGCTGAAGCCGGCGCCAATGTCGCCGTCGGCTCCTACATCGCGCCGGCCAGCGCCGACAAGTCCGATGCCGCCTATTATCCCGGCGCGGACGAGATCGAGCGCGTGCGTGCGGCCCTTACCGTCCACGGAACGAGGGTTCACGCCGCACACCTTGACGTTCGCGACAGCGACGTCGCCAATCGGTTCGCAGCTGACGCCGAGGCGGCCATCGGCCCCGCCGATATCCTGGTCAATGCCGCTGGGACGACCGCGGAGCAGCCGGTCTGCGGCCATTCCGACGCGCTATGGGACAAGATCGTCGATACCAACCTGACGGGCGCCTTCCGCGTCACGCGTGCGGTACTGCCGGGCATGATCGAACGCGGCTGGGGCCGCATCGTCAACATCGGCTCAACCGCCGCCTCGGTCGGCTGGAAGGACAACCCAGCCTACTGCGCGTCCAAGGCCGGCCTTCTCGGCCTCACGCGCTGCGTGGCGCTGGAGGGGGCAGCGCATGGCGTCACCTGCGTCATGATCAGCCCGACCTGGGTCGAGACCGAACTGATGCGCCGCAATGTGGCGCAGGTCGTCGAGCGCGAAGGCAAGGGGCGCACCGCTGAGGAAGCGATGGCCGAGATCGCCAAAGGCAACCCGCAGCAGCGCATGCTGCAGCCGCAGGAGATTGCCGCACTGGCGGTCTTCCTGTGCTCGGATCTGGCCAAGGGCATTACCATGGAGAACATCCAGATCACCGGCGGAGCGCTTTGGTAGCGGCTGATCTCTCCGCAGATGCCTCGCTGTAAGACAAGGTGACCGGATTTGCCATTGAGCGCCGGGCGCAATAGGTTATATTGCACTGCACAATGGAGACGCCGTTTATTGCACGCCCATATTTGCGAAGATTCCGGCCGGCTCATGGCTTGCCGGCCCTAGGTCGTGTCGGCGGAACCCTGAGATGAAGATTCCAAAGTCACTGCTGATCGATCCCGAGAAGAACTCGGTCTATGGCGCCTTTGCCGTAGCCGTTTCGATCTGGGCGTTTTCCTATTCGGTCATCTTCGGCCAGATCTTGATCCTGGCCTATTATGCGGTCTGGCTTCCGCTCATCCTGGTCGACTACCGGCGGTTTCTGCGGCATCTGTCCAGCGCCTGGCTGCCGCTGCTGTTTGCGGCCTATATCTGCTTCTCGGTTTTCTGGTCGCAGGCCCCCGGCGTCACCGCAAGGACGTCGGTCCAGTATTTTTCCCATATCGCCTGCGCCTACGTAGCTGCGCGCACCGTCAGCGTGCGCACGCTGACCATAGGGGCGCTGATCGGAATATTCGTCGTCCTCATCTATTCGCTGAAGGTCGGGAACTATTCCGAGGATGTCCTCGACGGCACCGTGAACTTCGTCGGCGCCTTCGCCTCCAAGAATCAGATCGGCTTTGTCGGCTCGCTCGGCATCTATTTCTGCGTTGTCTTCCTTGCCTTCTACAGGCGCGGCCGGCTCAGCTTCATCCTGGCGGTGCCCGTCGTGCTGCTGTCGGCCTATGTCCTGGTCGCTTCGCATTCCGCCACCTCGATGGCGTCGATACCCGCGGTGCTGGCGCTGGTGGCGCTTCTTGCGATGAGCAAACTTCTGTCACGCCGCTATCGCCGGGTCATCTTCCTGATCGGCGCCGGCCTGCTGGTCGTGACGGCCTTCGTCGCCTTGAATCTCGGGCTGATGGACTTCGTCCTCGGCCTCTTCGGCAAGGATTCGACGCTCACCGGGCGAACCTATCTGTGGGAGCAAGGCTGGAACACGGTCCAGAAATCGCCGATTCTCGGCGTCGGCTATGCCGCCTATTGGGTGCAGGGCTTCGCTGAAGCCGAGCGGCTGTGGAACGAATTCTACATCACCACCCGCACCGGCTTCCACTTCCACAACACCTATATCGAGGCCCTCGTCGAACTCGGCTTCGTCGGAGCGACGCTGGTGTCGCTGATCATGCTGCGCACGCTCTACGGCCACGTCTCGGCGGTTATCTTCAAGGCATGGCAGGCGGACTCGGTGATCCTTTTCGGCGTGATGGTCCTGCTGCTGATCCGCTCCTTCGTCGAGGTCGAGATACTCAACCCCTACATCATGGGTTCTTTCCTGATGTATTTCAGCTTCTTCAAGCTGGCGCGGCTGCCCGTTACCCGCAGGCGGCGGTCACCGGCTCTGGAGCCGGCTGACGCGGCCGGGGGCGAGACTGACTGGCCTCGGTATGCCGGCCATCCGGCGGGCGCCGGTCCCTCATAAATTATCATCTCGCGGGCTGAAGGGAGCGGCCTTCCTTTTTGAGCAAGCATGTGCTCGGACGGGAAGCCTCGATCCCGAGACCGCTATTATGGTTTCCGTAGGGAGATGTTCAAACAACTGAGCCAGAGCCTCATCCCGATTGTCGGGTGAGGCTCTGGCTCGAAACACTGGATCGTGTTGGAAGTCGGTCTATTGGCTGGCCAGCGGCGCCAGCTTGATCTTGATCACATCGCCGGGCAGCACCGGGGTTTCTTCCTTGGCGGCTATTTCGGTGGTCTTGCCGTCGACATTGCGCACCAGTGAATAGAGCAGGGTCGGCTGCTGATCATTTGTCATAGCGGCCGCCATCGCGGGATCGCTGGCCTGGGCTATCAGGCCTTTCTGCATGTTCACCTTCAACGCGGCCTCGTTCAGGTCGGCCTCGGTCTGCTGCCGGTCAGTGGCGAGACTTGAACTCAAGGTGTTCTGGGCATCGATAGCATCCTGCTTCGCCTTGCTGATCGCCTGCTTGGCGGTGAGGATGGCGGTTTCGTAGTCCAGGATCTTGCCCTGCAGGTCGGCCACGGACTGGCGCGAATCCAGCAGTCGGGCATTGGCGATCAGGCCTTTTTGCGCCAGCGGACCGATGCTGGCGAGTTGCTGCTGCGCCAAGTCGACCTGCTGCTGCTGATTGACGATCTTCTTCTGCAGCGACTCGATTTCAGATTCCAAAACCCCCTTCACGCCGTCGAGCGCCTCGAGTTTCAGCTTCAGCGCCTTTTGGTCGGCCGTCAGAATCGTCATCTCGTCCGCCACGATGGCTGGCAGTCTCGGATCGCCCTCGACCTCCTTCGGCACGTCGAAACTCGCCTTGCCGGCCATATCCGCATCGATGCGGGCGCGCCTGACGATCAGTCGAATGCGCTGGTCGTCGGAGATGTCGAACATGCCCTTGGCGGTGACCAGGTCCTTGCCGAGCTGGGGGCCGTAGTCGGCGTTGCGCCTGATGCCGCCGGCGACGCTGATTGCCTTCAACACCGTCAGGTCCGGGACATAGGGAAATTGGCCTGGGTTCTGGACTTCGCCCGAAATGTAGAATGGCCGGAACTGCGCCATCTCGACCGAGGCTTCCGGTCGGTCCGACAAAGCGAGCTTTTTCTGCAGCGCCTCGCCGATCGCCGCCGCGATTTCGGACGTGGTCTTGCCGGATGCCGGCAACTCGCCGGCGAACGGCACCGACAGCGTACCGGATGGACCGACCGTGTACTCGCCATTCACCGCCGACCAATCACGAAATGTGCCTTCGACTGTCTGCCATTCGGCGACGCGGATGGTAAGCTTGTCTTGCGAGCCGAGGCGATAGTCGCCGGCGGCGGCGATGTGCGGGACGACGAGCGCCAAGGCAAGGCATGTGGCCAGCAAACGCGCCCGCCGCAGCCGGCCGGAATCCGGGCCGCTGCGAAAGGCTTCGAACAAATCTGTTTTCAACTCAACGTTCCGATCCGCTATAGCCCCATCGCCCGATGAGCTTGCGTCGAATGGCCGATGCCAATGTCTGGCATTGGCCACCGGCCGGTCAGTAAGAACCACGCGACATCCAGACGGCCGGGACGGTCTTGATGATGATGCGAACGTCCTCGAACAGCGACCAGTTCTCGACATAGTGGCGATCGAAGGCGACGCGGCTGTCATAGGACACATCGTTGCGGCCGCTGACTTGCCACAGGCCAGTCAGGCCCGGGCGGGATTTCAGGTAATAGACGGCGGACGTGCCATAGATCTCCAGCTCGTCGCGCACGACCGGACGAGGGCCGACAAGGCTCATGTCGCCCTGCAGGATGTTGATGATCTGCGGCAGCTCGTCGAGGCTGAGTTTCCTCAGCACAGCTCCGACACGGGTAACGCGCGGATCGTTCTTCAGCTTGCGGGTGGCGATCCATTCCGCGTTGGCATCCGGGTTGGTGGCGAGATAGGTTGCCAATACCCTGTCGCCGTCCGGAACCATGGTGCGGAACTTCAGGCAAGGAAAAATCCGCCCGCCGCGTCCAATTCGCCTGTGACCGTAGAAAATCGAGCCGCCGTCGGAAAACTTGACCAGCAGCGCTATCATGACAAACAGCGGGCTGAGTGCGATCAGTCCAATCAGTGAACCGGCGATATCGAAGCTGCGTTTGAGCAAGCCGCCGATCGGTGGCGGAAAATCGATGTCAGCCTGCGAAAAGCTCGCCGTGGCCGACTTGGCAACGTCCCTCATGCCGTAAACTCCATGCGTTGAACGAATGGTTCAGCGCACGATACCAAAAAAATGTTGCAGCGCAACACACAATTTACCACCCCATTGAAATAGTCACGTCATGAATTGACTAAATAATAAGCTTGTCATGCACAAATTTCGGCGTATTTAGCACATTTGTGACAATAAATGGGCACGGCCGAAAAAATAGAGGCCTTTGTGGGGCGGTTTTTAGGCGGACCTACCTATTTGCCAAGGCAAGCTGCAAATTAGTGCTTTATCATGCCCTGATGCTTGGTGAAAACCGTATAAAATACTACTTAATATTGTCTATCTTACTGAAAAATGCCGAGGAGAGGAGATCGGCTTAGCTCCCGTTGCGTGCATTGCAGCATGGCAGAGTCGATCGCAAAAGCTCGATCAAAAATATCCGAAGTTGCCCTTGCCGCCTATTGCTCGCCTTAATAGAATTGCAAATTATACCTGTCACGGTGGCGACAGGTGGAAAAGGCCGGAAGCAACCGGTCGAGAGTGGGCGACCTTAACAAGCCCACATGACAAGGGACGGCGCTCGGGTGGGGCAATCGTGATAATACCCGAGCCGGTTTATGGGCTGTTGGGTATGGCACTTCCAAAATTCATCCTCGGGATGATTTTCGCTCTGGCGATCGTCGTCGGCTGGTCCTGGCTGGGCGGAGCGTCGATAGGCACGATATTGGTGCGCGTCATCATCTGCGCCGTGATCATTCAGGCCGGCTATTTCGTGCTCATCTACACCATGATCGCCAGGAGCGCGCCGACGCCTGCCGACATAGCCCGTGACGCCGAGCGCAAACTGAACGCACCAGAGGTCGCCGAAAGCGAGAAGCTGGGCGGTGCCAGGCGCGGCCTGCATTGATGCAGATTGCTCAAACCTGCCCCCGGTTTGTAGGCATGCTTCGAAACAAGAGACTAGGCGCCGCGTGAATCGGTTTCGGCGCGTCTTGGTCGCCGGCTCACGCGACATCGGCGGGTTCGCCCTCTGACTGTTCCCCCGACAGCATCCTCGACAACCGGCTGCCGGTTTTTTCCTTCAGCCGCTGATATTGGCCGACCTCGACGATACGGCCGTTTTCCATCGCCACCACCCAGTCGGCGAAGGCAATCATCGACGGCCGGTGCGCGATGGTCAGGATCGTCATCGTGCCGCGCAATCCGTCGATCGACCTGGCGATCAGCGACTGGTTCTGCCAGTCGAGCGCGCTGGTCGCCTCGTCCAGGATGAGCAGTGACGGCTTGCGCAGCAGCGCGCGCGCGAGCGCGATGCGCTGGCGTTCGCCGCCCGAGAGCCGCACGCCGCGATCGCCGACCACCGTCTCGAGCCTGAGGTCGAGCCGTTCGACAAACTCGCCGGCGTGCGCCTGATGCAGCGCGGCCCACAGGTCGCCATCGCTGGCCCGTGGCGCGGCAAGGCGCAGGTTCGCCGCGATCGTGTCGTGCAGGAGGAACACGTCCTGCGGCACATAGGCCACCTGGTCGCGCCAGCGACGGCGATTGCTGGCATCAATCTCGACGCCGTCGACAAGCATCATGCCGGTGGTGGGCTCCAGCAGGCCAAGCAGCATATCGGCGATCGTGCTCTTGCCCGATCCGGACGGGCCGATCAGGGCGGTGACCTTGCCGGCCGGCAGGCCGAAGGTGATGCCGCTCACCACCACCTTGTCGCCAGCATCTCCATAGGCGAAGGAGACACCGCGAATATTCAATCCCGTATTGAGGGAGAGTGTCCCGGCGTCGGCGAACTCGGTATGGCCTGGTTCGCGTTCGGCATCGAAACGTGCCTGCAGGCTGCGCATTGCCGTAAAGGCGGGCAGGTTGATCAGCACTTGCTGGGCTTGCGTCTGCATGTCCATGAAGCGCGGCGCGATGCGCATGAAGACCAGGAGCAGGACGACGATCTCGGCCAGCGACAGGTTGAAGCGAACCAAAGCCACATAGATGAACAGGCTCAGGCCCACCACGCTCGCCACTTGGAATACCGCGGTGCCGATGGTGCTGTTGCGCACATAGTCGATGTTGTCGGCCTTCATCTTCTCAAGCGTCGACCGCAGCTGCGCGAAATAGCTGTCCTCGACGTTCAGGCTCTTGGCCACCTTGATGCCGCCGAGAAATTCCGAGACCGTCCGGTACTGATCCTGTCGATTGGCGGTCAGCACACGGCCGAAGGCAGTGGCCCGTGTCCGGAAGGGCTGCAGCGCCACGAACATCAGCATGCCGATGACGACGGCAAACAGCGTCATGACCGGCGAGATGAACATGGAAACCAGGAGATAGCCAGCCAGAAGAACGGCGATCTGCACCAGCATCAGCAGTGAGAACGCCGCGC
>NZ_RZPQ01000242.1:0-7483 GCF_003999135.1 Mesorhizobium sp. M7A.F.Ca.CA.004.06.1.1
GTCCTGGTTCGCTGGTAAGTGCCGAACGGTCCAGTTTCGGTCCTTGACCTTGACGGATCAATTACTTAGGCTCTGCCGTTGTTGTGCCGAATTTTATGTTTTGAGCTGATGGGACGGTCGCATGGGGGGAAAGACACTTACGCGCGCCGACCTTGCCGAGGCAGTTTACCGGAAGGTCGGCCTGTCGCGCACTGAATCGGCCGAACTCGTCGAAGCGGTGCTGGATGAAATCTGCGAAGCCATCGTGCGCGGCGAAACGGTGAAGCTGTCGTCCTTCGCGACATTCCACGTCCGCTCCAAGAACGAACGCATCGGCCGCAATCCCAAGACCGGCGAGGAAGTGCCGATCCTGCCGCGTCGGGTGATGACCTTCAAGTCGTCGAATGTGCTGAAGAGCCGTATCTTGCGCTCCCATCAGAGCGGCAAGGCCAAAAGCGGCAAGTAGTCCTACTGCGCGGTTGAAAACCGTCGCCGCCATGACGCCGGGCTTGAATATTGCTTCATAAACCGCTGAAATAAGCCCCGATTCGGCAGGTAGGCCGGATCATCGTCCAGCGTGAGGATTCGCCCATGGACAAGAGCCCCGACGCCTTTCGTACCATCAGCGAGGTCGCCGAAGATCTCGATCTGCCGCAGCATGTGCTGCGCTTCTGGGAAACGCGTTTCAACCAGATCAAGCCGATGAAGCGCGGCGGCGGCCGTCGTTACTACCGGCCGCAGGATGTCGAGCTGATCAAGGGCATCCGCCACATGCTCTACGACCAGGGCTACACCATCAAGGGCGTGCAGAAGCTGTTGCGCGAGAACGGCAACCATTTCCTGGTTGCCATCGGCAATGGCGACATGGCCGCCGTAGAGGCGATCTCGCAGCGAAAGCAGGCCGATCAGGTGCCGCTGACGCCTGCGGCCCAGCCGCGCGGCATGGACGACGAACTGGTTGGCCAGCCCCGCGTCAAACCCAGCCGCCGCTTTTTCGGCCTGGGCAAGAGCGACGAGGAGGGTCCGGTGCAGCCGGATGCGTCGAAACTCTCGCGCGACAACAGGGCCTTGCTGCAGGAGGCGCTGTTCGACCTCCTGGAATGCAAGCGCCTGCTTGACCAGGTGCGCTGACCGCGGCCCGACGCGGCATCGACAGTTCGAAAGCCGGAACCCGTCTTCCGGTGAGGCGTTACGCTTCCTTCTGCAAGTGAAGGAAACATACCAATGGCATCATTTTCGACCCTCTCCGACATCGATCTCGACAGGCAGGTCGCGGCTCTTACCAAGGAACTGGCCAGCTTGAAGAGGGCCGTGGCAAGGCGAGGCGGCGCGTATTACGAGGACGGTCGCGATGCCGCGCTGGACACCTATTCCGATCTTGCCGGGCGCCTGCGCGACGCCATGCCGGCAATCCGTAAACAGGGCAGGGTGATCGAGAGGTCGGCCCGCGACCATCCGGCGGCTGCCGCGGCGGTAGGCCTTGTGGTGCTCGGTCTTGTCGCCAGTCTGCTGTTCAGCCGGCGCTGAATTCTAAAACCCAATCCCAGGGATAAGAAGCAAGAAGTGACAGCTCGCCTCAGGGCGATCCGTTTATTTTCCTTGCGGTCGGCTATGTCTGTCGTCGCTCCGGCATCTGGCGAGGAGCGCGTCGGCGGGCGCCCCGCATCTCTGTGCGGCCGGCGCAGGAATGCGGATTGGTCGAGCCGCCGGAGCCGCTCAATTTCGCCGGCGAACGCCGGATTGGTGGTCGTGCAATAGCCAGCGCCGGGATAGACGACGATCTCACCGGCGTAGGGGGGCTGGACTTGCGTGAACAGTCTTCCGCGATCGAGCCTCGCGGGGCCGAGAAGACCGGCCTTGGACAAGAAGCCAAGGCCGGTCTTCTCGGTGGCGGTCTGCGGAGCTTAGGCCTTGTTTCCGATCACATGGTGGTGGTGGCGGTGATGATGGTGGTGGCGGACATGGTGGCGATGATGATGGTGGTGACGATGATGCTTGGCCATCGGGGCCGCATCCGCGCTCGTCGCGCCGATGACGGGCACCGTGAAAGCCAATGCAACTGCAAGCCCGAGGGCCGAGAGGAGGGACTTCTTCATGGATGGTTTCCTTTTGTTTCGCGGGCGCATATGGATCGGGGCGATAGCCCGGCCGCCGCGAATGGAATTACGCGCCTGAATTTTTTCGTCAGTATTTCCCGATTGTAGAATTTTGTTTCTGGACTGTTTCTGCCCAATCCAGCCTCCCGTCACCATGCACGGCAAGATCGAGAGGCGGCCATCGGCCGCCTGTTCGACTACATCGGTGGCACGACGCCGTTGGTTCCGACCACGACGCGGCTGGCGCTCAGTGCGCCGTCGCTGCCCCGCTCAGCGGTGACGAAGACCGTCGCACCCGGCTTGAGGTCGGTAGGCGTCGCCGGCGCGAAGGTCACGACGGGCGTGGTGTCGGGGATCGAAATCTTCTTGGTCTGGCCATTGTCATAGGTCAGGGTGACGGATCGCCCGCTTATATCGGTAACGTCGGCGACGGTGCCGTTGGTCATCCGGCTGTTTGGCTGCAGGTCCCAGGGACGATCGCCTTCGCCAGTGCCTTTCAGCGCGGCCGGAAAGACCACCACCTCCAGGGCGCCGCTGCCGCCATCCGCTTTCGAAACAGAGGCAATGCCGAGGAAATCGCCCTGCTTGATGTCCTTTGCCGAGGCGTTGGCGACGCCCGAGATCTTCCAGCCAGCCTTGAGCTTGATCGCATCGGTATCGCCCTGGCGGGTTTTCACGGTGAGCAGCGTGGGTTCGAAACTGACCACCGTGCCGCGCACACGCAGCGCGTCTGCGGCCTGGGCGGCGCCTGCGCCGGCGACGGAAAGGCTGGAAATCGTGCCGAGCACGACCATGACTGTCTTCAAGTTCATTGCAAAGATCCTTCCGGGAACGAGCCGGCTGGAACCGGATGGTTTCACGCCAGCGACCCGGAGATAACGAATGGGCGCGGCGAAACTGCCGGCAAAAGGCCAATCGCTTCTTCAAAACAACTTGATCGCGACGTGTGCGCGAGAGGGCCGCGCCAGGCACCTGGTTCACGATCCCGTGACGGCCCTTTTGGCTCTTGGCAAATCGCCGGCGAGAGGGCATCTTCCCGACCGTCTCAGGCAACACTCCTCATTTGATCAAACTCTTTCAGTCATGGAGTTGCCAATGCCCCATAATGCGAAAAGCGAACCCCTCTCCGAACCGGCAACCAACGGGAGCGGGCCAGATTACAACACCCTCAGAGCGATGCGGGAGACCCGCGGTTACAGCGTGGAAGAGCTCTCCCTGACATGCGGCCTGGCGGTGGACGAGATTGAGGATATCGAAAGCGGCAGAGTGACCGACCCGTCGAAGCTGCGTCGTATTGTGTCCGCGCTTCACCTTCCCCAGGAGGCTCTGATCACCCCGGCTGCGCCGACGCCGGCGGCGCAAGGTCGATCGCTGGCTTAGATCCGCACCACGGATTCCAGAGAACCCGCCAAGGCTCCTTGGCGGGTTTCTTTGTACCTGCCGCAGCGTCTGCTTCAGCCTGGGGCTTGCCGATTTGTATGCCGCACGTGCTTATACGCGCGGCGGCCCCCGGCTGCCGAACCGCAATCTGCCGTCCATCAAGCTTTTTGAGCCATGGGTTTTCGATATGAGCCTGGAATCCGTTCGTGCCTTCTTCGCCACCCACGCGCCCGATATCGACGTCGTTGTCACGGAAGCGAGCTCGGCGACGGTGATGTTGGCGGCCGAGGCGCATGGCGTGCTGCCGGCCCAGATCGCCAAGACGATCTGCCTGCGCGTCGGCGACCGCACCATGCTGGTGGTGACCAGCGGCATCGCCAGACTGGACAACCGCAAATTCAAGGACCAGTTCGGCGGCAAGCCGCGCATGCTCGACGCCGCCGAGGTTGTCGAAGCGACCAGCCACCCGGTCGGCGGCGTCTGCCCGTTCGGCCTGCCGGCGCCGCTGCCGGTCTATTGCGACGTATCGCTGCGCGAGTTTGACGAAGTGGTGCCTGCGGCAGGCGCCACCAACGCCGCGGTGCGGATTGCACCGCAGCGCATGGTCGATCTCACCGGCGCTGAATGGGTGGATGTCTGTCAGGGCTAGGTTGAGGTCCCAGATTGGGCGTGAACAGCTGGCACGGACACCGGCTGACGACGGCAGTCACAGCCTACCATGCCGATCAGAATTTGTAGCTCAAGCTCGCGGAAACCGTATGGGTGCTTGGCTTCAAGATGGTTGGCCCAAGCTGGTCGTTCGCAAAATCGTGACTGCCGAAATGAGCATATGCATAATCGACGCCGACAATCCACTTCTCGTTGAGCGCATAGTCGACACCAGCGCCAATGGTCCAGCCAATGTAGGTTCGGCTTTGAGGATCGCTGCGATCCCCCGTGGTGGAATAGAAGACGTCATTTGCGTGCAGAAAAGCGATGCCGCCCTTTACATAAGGCATGAACCTATCTGCCGCGTAGCCAACCTTTGCAACAATGTGAGCTTGCCAGTCCGTGTGTACATTGATCTCTTCGTCATCAAACGTACTGTCCGCACCCTCGTTGAAAACTGCAACCAGCGATGCCTCGCCGCCGAGTACGAAATTGTTCGCGAACTGATAATTGTATCCGACTTTGCCACCAATTTCGGCTGACGTGTTGTCGGCATTGTAGCCGGAAGGATCATAGTTCGGGATGTCGAAATCACCCTTCAGGTAGTTCACCCCGGCGACGATACCCACATAGCCCCCAGTCCAGATGAAACCGGCAGGCGCCACATCCTGCGATGGCACATTGATGATCGGGTCGGCGGCAAGCGCCCCGCCCGTGAGGGCCAAAAGCAGTGCTGAAGAGAGAATGATCGTCTTCATGATATCCCCAAGATTCTACGCTGCTTAATCTACACACCAGCCCAAGCTTGAAAAGCGCTTCCATGTGATTGGAAACGTTTGGAATATGAGCGTTGTGAAACTGCCACACATTCGTGAATCGAGTTGAACTCAAGGTTTCAAGCGATTCAACGCGCCAATCGGCTTCCATCTCGTGCCGCCGACAGCCTCAATTCGTGTCGAAGAGCTGGAACTTTTGGTCTGTGCTACCCTTCGGGTGTCCGGAAAGGTGTCTCGTGGAAAGGCGGAAAGGACTTTTGGGGGCAAGTCCTGCTTTGAAATGGTCGGAGTGGCCGGATTCGAACCGACGACCCCTTGACCCCCAGTCAAGTGCGCTACCGGGCTGCGCTACACTCCGGACCGGTCGCGATGTATCGTGATAACCCCGTGCGGGTCAACCGAATTCCGCGACTTTTATCCCGCTGCGATTGCCGGTGCCGGCGAGCCCTGCAAGGCAGGCCGAAACAGCAGTTGATGGCGGTATTCCAGCGCGATGGCGCCCCAGATCAGGCCGAGCAGCAGGTAGACATGGCGCCAGTGGTCGATGTCGATGAAGGTGCCCAGCCCTATATTGCCGATGAAGGCGACGTAGGCGCACAGGAGATAGGGCTGCCACGGCCGGTCGCGCAGCAGGATGCGGAAGCCGGCTGCTATCGTCCACAAGACGAGCGCCAGGAACGACACGAAGCCGAGCCAGCCATAATCCATCAGCATCTTCAGCCAGATATCGTGGGTGTCTTCACCGAAGATCGTGCCGAAGACCAGCGGGCCGATGCCAAACGGATGCTCCATCGCCATCTGGAAGCCGATGCCGTAGCGGGCGAAGCGGCCGAGGCGGGCGGTGTCGTAGCTCTGTTCGAGCTGGGCACGGTTGGAGAACATCTCCGACACGCCGGGCAGCTGCAGGATGACGATCATGGCGACGACCAGCAGCGCCAGTGCGGCCATCGTCATCACCACCACACGCAGCCGGAACTTGCCGCTGGCGCTCTGCAGGAACAGGCAGCCGGTGAGCAGGACGGCCGAGACGGTGAACATGCCCCAGGCGCCGCGCGAGAAGGAGAAGAAGATGCCGGCGGTGATGATCAGCAGCGGCACCGCCAGCAGCGGCATGCGTGTCGCCGGTCCGGTCAAAAGCAGATAGAGCAGATAGATGCCGGGCAGCACCAGGAACGGGCCGAACACGTTCGGGTCCTGGAAGGCGCCGGCGGCGCGATCGTATTTGGTGAACATCTCCGCGCCCGGAAAGGCATGGAAATAGCCTGCAATGCCAAGCAGCGATGTGGCCACTGCCGAGACCACATAGGCAATGAAGATCAGCCGGTAGAGGCTCGGCTGTACGGCGGTGATCGATGCGAAGAACACCGCGCTGAAGGCGAGAAACAGCGACACGGCGAGATAGAGCGGCGTGTTGGCGAGGTCCGCCATCTGCGTCATGGAGATCATGCCGCCGATGTTCATCGTCACCAGCAGCACCAATAAGGGCGTGGCCGCGCGGGAAATCCTCAGGCCGAAAAGCGCCCAGATGGCGATCAGCCCGGCCATGTAGAGCTCATAGGGCGCCGGCTCGCTGATGACGAAGCCCGACAGCAGAATGCCGAGGAAGACCGCGCCCGACGAAATCAGCGCGACCAGCTTGGCGTTGACCGCCGCGCGCGGCAGATCATGGCTGATCGCACTCAATAGGCGTTTTCCGTATTGAGCAGCCGGAGCGGCGTCAGGAACAGGATCCGCAAATCGAACAGCAGCGACCAGTTCTCGATGTAGTAGAGATCATACTCGGTCCGCATGCGGATCTTCTCGTTGGTGTCCATCTCGCCGCGCCAGCCATTGATCTGCGCCCAGCCTGTGACGCCGGGCTTGACCTTGTGGCGGGCGAAATAGCCGTCGACGACCTCGTTGTAGAGCAGGTTGTGCGATTGCGCCGCGATGGCATGCGGACGCGGGCCGACCAGCGACAGCGAACCGAGCAGCGAGTTGAAGAACTGCGGCAGCTCGTCGATCGAGGTCTTGCGGATGAAGCGGCCGACGCGGGTGACGCGAGGATCGTTCTTGGTCACCGTCTGCTTGGCGGTCGGGTCGGCCTTGTCCGTATACATCGAACGGAACTTGTAGACCTCGATGATCTCGTTGTTGAAGCCGTGCCGCTTCTGATGGAACAGCACCGGCCCCTTGCTGTCGAGCTTGATGGCGATGGCGGTCGCCAGCATGACCGGCGAGAACACGACGATGCCGATCAGGCTGAAGACGATGTCGAAGGCGCGTTTGGCGACCGAATCCCAGTCGTTGATCGGCTTGTCGAAGATGTCGAGCATCGGCACCGCGCCGATGTAGGAATAGGCGCGCGGGCGAAACTGCAGCGCGTTGGAATGTGCCGACAGCCGGATGTCGACCGGCAGCACCCACAGCTTCTTCAGCAGCTGCAGCACCCGCGATTCGGCGGTCAGCGGCAGCGATACGATCAGCATGTCGATGCGGGCGATGCGGGCGAACTCGATCAGTTCCGAAATGGTGCCGAGCTTGGGGTAGCCGGCGACGATGGGCGGCGAGCGCTTGTCGCCGCGATCGTCGAAGATGCCGCAGATGCGGATATCGTTGTAGGGC
>NZ_RZPQ01000243.1:0-7471 GCF_003999135.1 Mesorhizobium sp. M7A.F.Ca.CA.004.06.1.1
GTGTTGGCGGTACGCGTTTGGTAGCCATCAGCGTCTTCCGGCCCGCTTCGGCAAAGCGGCTAGCGCGGCGGCGGCGGCCATCTCGTCGGCCTCCTTCTCCAGCCGCAATTCGCGCAGACGCGCGGTCTTGGCTTCACGTGCCTCGCTGACGGCGTCGCGCTCGGAATTGATGCGGTTGAGCGACATCGACTGGGTTTGCGTCTTGCTGAACAGGGACACGGCCTGATCGACGGTTGTCTTTGAACTGGTGGTCAAATCTTTCTCCTGTCAGGAGCCTGTGCCGATGGAGCGAGACCGGGTCTTCGGTCAGGATCACGCACAAAGCAATACGCGCGGCGAATTCAAATTGCTGGAGCGTCCCTTAGCACGTCCAGGCCGGCGCGCAGCGCACTTTCGGCGGCAAGGCGCGCAAAATGAAAAAGGCCAGGCACCGCCTGACCTTCATGGAGCGCCGCGCAACCAGATGACATCCAAAAAGGATGCACCCGGGGATGCACGAACGCCCTTCTCATGCGCATGATATGCCGTGGAAACTCAGGTCTCCGCGGCCATGCGCCCGAATTCGCCACTCACCGGTGCCAGTACATCCGTGGTCACCGGGAGAGCTGAATTCTTTTTTCAGGCCGCCTTCAACTGGTCGGCGGACATCTTGCCCGACTTGTTGTCGCGGACCATCTCGTAGCCGAGCTTCTGGCCCTCGACGATGTCGCGCATGCCGGCGCGCTCTACGGCCGAGATGTGGACAAAAACGTCGGCCGAGCCGTCGTCAGGCTGAATAAAACCAAAACCTTTGGTGGCGTTGAACCATTTAACTGTGCCGGTGCTCATGACGAACCCTTTCCATGGCAAATATTCATTCGACGCCATGCGGATGCACAACGTTCGTTTGTCCCGATTTTTGATGTGGGAAGTTCGTCAAAGGCGCGCTCGAAAGCGCGGATAACAAAAGTCAGTCAAACAAATATCGACGATTTGCTTATAGGCTTCTTTTGGCGCGCTGTCAAATTTGCATAAAGCCACAGCTGCGGAATTCTCCCAAACCACCTGGCCAAAAACCTTGCATGACGGCAAATCGGACGCCAAACAGCGCGCTTGCGCCAACTTGAGAAAAGTTTTCCGGCATCCAGGAACCATCTGCGCAGACGCGCATTTATTCGGTGTCATCAGCAGTTCATGAGAGCAATCGAATAACAGTTGATGGCAAAGACGCCCCCCGCACGATAAAAGGTGCGAGGGGCGTTTTCGTTTGGATCCTATTCGTCCGGACCGGGTTCCGGCCACGTCTCCCTGGCCGCCTCGGCATACCAGTGGCGCATCGCCGGCGTTGCCAGCACGGCGTCGACATAGGCGCGCGTATCCGGCGCCAGCGTGCCGCCATAGGTGTCGAAACGGGTGACGACAGGCGCATACATGGCATCGGCCGCGGTGAAGTGGCCGAACAGGAACGGGCCGCCCTTGCCGTATTTTTCCCGGCACTGGCGCCACAGCGCCTCGATGCGGGCGCGTTGCGCCTCGCCCTCGGCGTCGAGCGGCTTGTGGGCCTTGGGCCGACGCAAATTCATCGGCCAGCCATAGCGAACCTCGCGAAAGCCGGAATGCATCTCGGTCGCAGCCGAACGCGCCAGCGCACGGGCGTCGATATCGGCCGGCCAGGGCTTTTTTTCGGGAAACAGGTCGGCGAGATATTCAAGGATGGCAAGGGTTTCCCAGACGATCTTGCCACTGTGATTCAGCACCGGCACCTGACCTGTCGGCGACACTTTCGCCAGATTGGCAAAGGTTTCAGGCGTGCGCAGCCGCACGAAACCTTCCTCGAACGGGATCTCCAGATGCCTCATCGCCAGCCATGGCCGCAGCGACCATGAGGAGAAACACTTGTTGCCGATATAGAGCGTAAATTCTGCCATTTTTCTCCCCGCACGCTCGGCCATCCAATATCCATGGTCGACGTGTGTTCACAGCCTAGCCCACCAGCCTTGCCCCAAGGCGGCGGCCGCGCGACCTGATCTGCCGTCCGGGCGACGCCTGGAACCTAACCGACGCCGGCTCGTTAGCTACCCGCAAATGAATTCCCCTGAATTCAAAAATCCCAGGAGATGCGCAAAAATGGTGAACAAGGATCAGGTTGCGGGCGTGGCCAAGCAGGTCAAAGGCTCGGTCAAGGAAGCCGCGGGCAAGGCGACCGGCAACAGGCAGACCCAGGCCGAAGGCACGGGCGACCGGATCGCCGGCAAGGTGCAGAAGGCCTATGGCGACGTCAAGGACAAGGTCAAGAAGGCGCTCTGATCCGACATCGAGAAACGCGCTTTATCGAGGGAAAGGCGGCCGCGAAGGCCGCCTTTTTCATGTGCTCCAGCCCTTGCTGAAAGCATTGGTGAAGGCAACCTCGCCATGATCGCCGGTCGCCTCGCCCAGCACCACGTCCATGCCGTCGCTGGTCACCCTGGCCAGCGCGAAGCCGCCCATATAGGCAGCCTTCGGCTTGAACAGGTCGATCCCGTCCCTGCGATAGATCAGCGGCGTTTCGTGCTGGTGGCCGTGGAAAATGCCGACGACATTGTAGCCCTTCAGCGCCGCCAGCAACGCCTGCCGGTCGGCCTCGCTCCACCAATGCGGCGCACCGGTGCCGTCATCATCGAAGTCGCTCTTGGCGGCATCCCAGCGTTCCACCGAAAAAGTGTCCCAGCCATAATGCTGGAACAGGACGACCGGACGGCCGTCCGCCGCATAGGTCGCCAGGTCCTGCTTCAGCCATGGCAGGCTGCTCTCGGCGCCGTGGCCGGTATCGCCGGCGAAACGATGCGTCTGGATCAGATGCAGGCCGCCCCAGTCCCAGGAGTAGCAGTCGGTGTCGACATCATAGTCGGTGGCCGGCACCGGCGGCTTGAAGAACACGCCGGCGCGATGGTTGACCTCGACATAGTCGCGCAGTTCGCGCCGGTACCAGTCGACATGGTGCGGCGGCCCGTTCTGGTCGAGATCATGGTTGCCGAGCCCGACATAGACCGGCATGTGCACGCGATCCGGGCCGACGCCCTGGATGTAGCGCTGGCTGAACTGGAGCAGTTGGGTGCCCTCGCTCGGCTGCGTGATCTGGCCGCCGCCATCGTCGGTGACGTCGCCGCCGACGACGAGGCCGAGCGGCGTGCCTATCTTGCCGGCGGAACGCAGGCCGGTGGCGACGCCATTGATCTCGGCCGGCCAGTCCTTGTCGCCAAGCGCATTCAGCACCGCCACGTTGCGCAGCAGCGCGGCGTCGGTCTTGCCTTCCTGCAGGCAGTTGGGACTCAAGCCGCTCGCCATCCGGCAGGCATGGACATCGGCGATGAACAGGAAGGTGGCGTCGATCGCCTGGACGCGTTGCCCGGTCTGGCCGAAGGCCGGCCGCGGCAAGGCGCCGGCCGCGGCAAATCCCGCAGCCTGTACCAGGAAGTTGCGTCGGGAAAACGATCCAGTCGAAAGGCGATTCATCATCTGCTGATTCAGCATGGACAGCAGCCGGTCGTCCAGCGCCTCTGCGCCATCATCGACATGACGCCATGGGTCTGGCATGTCTCGCTTGCGCGAGCGGAGGAGGACGAAAATGAAAGCCGCAGCTATCTGCATGATCCTGGCCGCGATGTTGTGCGCGAGCACCGCGCATGCCGCCGGTTGCGTCGATGCCAAGTCCGCCAGGAAGGGTTTCGTTCTGGCGAGACCCGGCATCCAGAGCGAATTTCGGCCCGTGGCCGGCGAACAGATATTGGGTTTGGGGCGATTGCGATTCGTAGGTGTTGGCAACCGACATCATCCCGCCGGCCTGATCGAGGTGTTTCGCGACAGCGACACCGGCCGGCAGGCGATGATCCCGTTTTCCGATCTGCGAAAGCTGTTCCCGCTGAAGGCGGGGGCAAAGGCCACGATAGAGTTCGTCGAGTTGTCGCCGAACAAGCCGCCGAAGGGCACAAAGACGCTGAGCCTTGTCGTCAAGGGCAAGGAGACATTCCGTCTGGGCGACTGCAAATACAATGTCCTGGCGGTCAAGGAGACCTTCAAGAACGGCGACGGCGAGACGCTGGATTCATTCACCGCCCTTTATGCGCCCGATCTGCAAGCCGCGCTCGCGCGGCGCTACGATGAAGGCACCGGTTCGGAATCCGTCAACGGCTACGAGACGATCAAGCCGCTGGCCGAGTAGCTGAACCAGAGCCCGGCGTTCCCCACCTCGCCCGGCATCGGATGAAGAACGCAGCGCCGCAAAGTCAAGAGGTTCTCGGCCGTGGCAGTATCCTGTTGCGTCGCCTGGCTGCCAATCCGCCCTGCGATGGCGACGGCGCGCTGCGCTCCAGCCCCGCCAGGCAATCCCGCAGCACACCGGCATCCTGCGCCGTCTTGGCCATCGACATGGCCCCGGAATAGGCGGCGACCGTCAGCGCGGCGAAGCGTTCGGGGTCCGTGCCCTCGTCCTTGCCCGCCTGCTGGTCGGCACGCAGCTTGTCGGCAATCGCGCGCCGCCACCCGGCAAAGATACCGGCAAGGGCAAGGCGGAAATCGGGATCGGCAAGCGACAGTTCGTGCGCCAGATTGTTGAGCGGGCAGCCGCGCACGAAACCCTGCTGCTCCAGTTCCGCCGCCACGGCCTCGAACACGGCGCGCACGCCCTCGCGCGCCGATGCCGCCGCCAGCACCGGCGCGATCCATGTCTCTTCGACCGCTGCCGCCACACGCTCGTCGATCACAGCCAGCGCCAGCGCCTTCTTGGTCGGGAAGTGGTGATGCAGCGCGCCGCCGCTGACATCAGCCGCCGCCATCAGGTCGCCGATGCTGGAGGCGTGATAGCCGCGCGCCTGGAACGCATCCTCGGCGACATCGAGCACTTTCTTGCGCATGCCTTCAGGGTCGTTGGTGCGTTTTCCCGGGCGCGGTTTTGGCTGGACGGTCATCTCTGCTGACATTGCCGAACTTTAGCATGTTGACAAAACAGGACAACCGGTCTGTTTTACAAAACAGGACGATCACCCTGTTTTGGAGAATGTCGGATGAACCTGCCCCAGAACGTCGCGACGAAACCCTCAGCGCTCGCTTCGCCTGTCGTCGAGCTTCGGCAATACACGCTGAAGCCTGGCCGGCGCGACACGCTCATCGGCATCTTCGACGGCAGGCTGATCGAGGGCCAGGAGGACGCCGGCATGACCATCATCGGCCAGTTCCGGGACCTCGATCGGCCTGACATGTTCGTCTGGATGCGCGGCTTCGACGGCATGGATGCGCGGAAAAATGCTCTCGCCGCTTTTTATGGCGGGCCGGTCTGGGCGGCGCACAGCGATGCGGCCAACGCAACGATGATCGATTCCGACGATGTGCTGCTGCTGAAGCCGGCGTGGCCCGCCGCCGGCTTCGACCTCGCGGGCAAGCAGCGGCCAAGCCTGGCCGATGACGAAAAGCCCATTCAAAACAAACCGCTGACCGGCATCGTTGTCATCGAGATTCATCATTTGCAGCCCGGCACAGAGGCTGATTTCGCCACTCGCTTCGAGACTGAGACGGCGTGCCTGATGACGGCCGACGCACGCCTGCTCGCCGCTTTCGTTACCGAGCATGCCGAAAACAGTTTTCCGCGCCTGCCGGTACGGGCTGATGAAAACGTCTTCATCAGCGTCATGGGTTTTGCCAGCACCGAGGCGCATGCCCGCCACCAGGCCGCCCTCGCCGCTTCTCCGGCATGGCAGGATTTTTGGCAGGCCGCGCAGCTCGGCCTGACCAAACAAACGGAGACTTTGCGGCTGTTGCCCACATCGCAATCATTGGTCGGGCGTTAGACTTCAAATGCCTCGATGATCGCCTTTGCGACAAGGACCGGATCTTCCCAATGCGGGTTGTGGCCACAACTCTCAGCCCGAACGAAGACGGCTTCGGCAAGAGCGGATTGCAACGCCTGCTGGTGCGCCGCGCCGAACAGCGGGTCGCAGGCGCCGGCGATGATCAGCGTCCGGGCCTGCACGACTCGTGCCGAGTCGGTCAGGTCGGCGCGGCGGATTTCCTCGAGAATCGCGCGCCAGCGCGGGGTCGGCATCGCCGAGGCCTCTTGCGCCAAGCCGGCGAGAAAGGCTGCTGGCACGTCGGTACGACAGGCATGCCACCAGGCATAGAACGGATCGGTCGGCGATATCGGGTCGCGCAGGGCCTCGACGCTCACCACCAGCGGATGACCCGGCGCGAAATCGGGCTTCAACGTGCCGGCCAGGACCACCAGCCCGCCGATCAACTCCTTGTGCCCCGCAGCCAAAGCGACAGCCACCATGGCGCCCAGCGAATGGCCGACGACGACCGGTCGGTCGAGTTGTAAACTCTGGATCAGCCCGGCCATATCATCGGCAAGATCGGCGATGCCGCAGTTCTTGCCAGCCTGCGAGGCGCCGTGGCCGCGCAGATCCGGCATGATCAGACGACGGCCGGCCAGATATGGCGCCAGAAGCGAAAAACTGCGGCTGGTGTCGGTGAAGCCGTGCACCAACAGCAGTGCCGGCTCGGCGCCTGATACCTCGACATAGGCGATGTCGAGATCGCCGACAGTGACGAATTGCTTGCGGCCGGACCAGGCGCCCTGCTCCGGCAAAGCATCAAGCACCGCCGCTCTCACAGACCGAGCTTTTCCTTGACCGCGGCGAGGCCGGGTTGGCCGTCGAAGGTGGTGACGCCGGCGAGCCAGGCGTCGAGGCGGCTTTTGTTGGCCGTGATTGCCTTCAGCGCGCCGTCCTCCGGCTTCATGCCGTCATTGATCAGATAGCCCATGCCGACATTCTCGAAATCGATGTCGAAGGCGAGATTCCTGAGGAATTGCGCGACGTTCGGGCATTGCTCGAGATAGCCCTTGCGCACCTGCGTCGTCACCGTCGCGGCGCCGAAGTTCGGGCCGAAGAACTTGTCGCCGCCGGTCAGGTACTTGAAGTCGTACATCGTGTTCATCGGATGCGGCGCCCAGCCCTGGAAGACGATGAACTGCTTTTCCTTGATCTCGTAGCCGACCTCGGAAAGCATGCCGGCTTCGCTGGACTCGACCACTTGCCAGCCGTCCAGGCCAAAGGCGGGATCGGCGATGGCGTCCATCATCAACTGGTTTGAACCGGGCTCGATGCCGTACATTTTCTTGCCGAACTTGTCGGCGAATTTGTGCAGGTCGGAAATGTCCTTGACGCCGGCATCCCAGGCGTAGGTCGGAACGGCGAAGGTGTATTTGGCGCCCACGAGATTGACGCGCACATTTTCGACCGAGCCGTCCTTCTTGTAGGGCTCGTAATAGGTGACCATGGCCGGATCCCAGTAGCCCAGGAACAGGTCGAGGTCCCTGTTCTTCATGCCCTCGTAGATGACGTTGATGCCGAGCACCTGGCTTTGCGGCTGATAGCCGAGCGCCTCCAACAGGACGTTGGCGACCCCCGTGGTGAAGGCAAGGTCGTTCCAGCCGGGTTCGGCCATGCGGACCGTCCTGCAC
>NZ_RZPQ01000244.1:0-7470 GCF_003999135.1 Mesorhizobium sp. M7A.F.Ca.CA.004.06.1.1
AGGAATCCGACAATTTCTTCGTCGGCAATTCCTTCCCGACCTGCGGCATCAATTTCAGCGCCCAGGAAATCATGGGTCAGACCAAGGAAAACCAGTAAATCATCGCTGGCTGTCACCCGGCGCCGCGGCTTGAGCCGCGGCGCTTGTCTCAATTCCACAATCGCCCTGGGAGGGCCGATGGACGGTGCGGCTCCGCTCTTTCGTATGGAAGGCATATCCAAGCGCTATGGCGGTGTACGCGCGCTGGAGAAGGCCGAGCTTGTCGTCGAAGCCGGCAGCATCCACGCCATTCTCGGTGAAAACGGCGCCGGCAAGTCGACGCTGATCAAGGTCATGGCAGGTGTCGTGGCGCCCGATGAGGGCCGCATGACGCTGGACGGGCGCGAGGCGACCTTCGCTTCTCCGGGGGCCGCCAACAAGGCCGGCATCGTCTGCATCTTCCAGGAACTGTCGCTGGTCCCCGAGCTCAGCGTTGCCGACAACATCGTCATTTCCGACCCGCCCAAACGCTTCGGCATGATCGACCGCAAGGCGCAGCGCCGCATCGCCGAAGAAGCACTTGCTCGTGCCGGCGCCGCCGACATCCACCCGCTGGCGCTGGTCAAGGACCTACCGCTGTCGCGCCGGCAGATGGTCGAGATCGCCAAGGCATTGGCACGCAAGCCGCGCATCCTCATCCTCGACGAAGCGACCTCGGCGCTGACGGCAGCGGATGTCTCGAAGATCTTCGCAGTGCTCAAGCGGCTGCGCTCGGAAGGGCTGGCGCTGCTTTACATCTCGCACCGCATGAACGAGATCGCCGAACTGGCGGATCAGTGCACGGTGTTCCGCAACGGCCGCAATGTCGCCAGCTATCCAGCCGGCTCGAAGAGCGACAATGAGGTGGTCGAACTGATGATCGGCCGCGAATACAGCCATATCTTTCCGCCCAAGCCGGCGGCCGTGCCTGCCGCCGCGGCCCCCAGGCTCGAGGCCCGCAAGCTCTCATGGGCCGACCGGCTGCACGACATCTCGCTGACCGTCAGGGCAGGTGAGGTGGTCGGCCTTGGCGGCCTCGACGGCCAGGGCCAGCGCGAATTGCTGCTCGCCTTCTTCGGCGTGCTGCGGGGCCTCAGCGGCCAGATCCTGATCGACGGCAAGTCGGTCTCGATCACCAGCCCATCCGTTGCGCGCGACGACGGCATCGGCATGGCGCTGATTCCCGAGGACCGCAAGACCGAAGGGCTGATGCTGCCGATGACGGTGCGCGAGAACCTGTCCTTCGCGGCGCTCGACCGGCTGTCGAAAGCCGGCATCATCGACCGTGCCGCCGAGCAGCGGCTGATCGACGACATGGTAGGCCTCTTGGCGATCAAGACGGCGGGCCTCGACATTCCGGTCGGCGCGCTTTCGGGCGGCAACCAGCAGAAAGTGGTCATCGCCAAATGGCTGATGCGCCAGCCACGCATCATCCTGCTCAACGATCCGACGCGCGGCATCGACGTCGGCACCAAGCAGGAGCTGTACCAGCTGATGCGCAAACTGGCCGACGCGGGTGCTGCGATCCTGTTCTACTCGACCGACTATGATGAACTGATCGGCTGCTGCGATCGCGTGCTGGTGCTCTATGACGGGGCGGTCAAGCGCGAGCTGGTCGGTGCCGAGATCACCGAGCGGGCGCTGATATCAAGCGCGCTCAATATCCATGGCGAGGACAGCCCGGTGGGCCTGGGAGCAAGCGCGTGAAAGATTGGCGCTACTGGCTGGCCGAGCAGCGCGGAACTCTGCTGGCGCTCGGCATCTTCATCGTCATGTTCGTCATCTACACCTCGAACCATCCGGCGGGCTTCACCGCCAATGTCGTGCAGACGGCGTCGAACAAGGGCGTGCTGCTCGCCTTTGTCGCCATGGCGCAGACGCTGGTGGTGATCACCGCCGGCATCGACTTGTCCGTCGGTATGATCTTCCTGCTCACCAACTGCCTCGCCTCCTGGCTGGTGGTTGGCACGCCGATGCAGACGACGCTCGGTGTCATCGCCGTGCTGGCGGTGGGGCTGTTGTGCGGCGCGATCAACGGCGCCATCGTCATCTATGGCCGGCTGCAGCCGATTGTCGCCACCATTGCCACTGGCGCCGTCTATTACGGCATCGGCCTTTTGCTGCGGCCATTCCCTGGCGGCTCGGTCAATGAGGATCTGGCCGATGCGCTGACCGGCCGTGTGTTCGGCGTGGTGCCGGCGAGCCTGGTCGTCCTGCTGGCCATCGTGCTGGTGATCTGGGTGCCGTTCAGCCGCTCGGTGCTCGGCCGCGCGGCCTACGCGGCCGGCTCGTCGGAGACGGCGGCCTACATGTCCGGCGTGCCGATCCGGCGCGGCAAGTTCGCTGCCTACACGCTGGCCGGCCTGCTGGCGGCGATCGGCGGACTGTTCCTGACTTTCTTCACCTATACGGGCGAGGCGGCCTATGCCAGCGGCAACTCCTACACGCTGTTTTCGATCGCAGCCGTGGTGCTCGGCGGCGTCTCGCTGTTCGGCGGCAAGGGCAGCGCCATCGGCGCCATCTTCGGCGCGCTGGCCTTCCGCACCATCGGCGACCTGTTGTTCGTCTTCGATTTCGATCCGCTCTGGCAGCCGCTGTTCCAGGGCGTTATCCTGCTGGTCGCCGTCAGCCTCGGCGCCTTCGCCCTGTTTCGGGTCCGCAACCGGCTGGAGTGGTTCCTGTGAGCGAAACGACACTTGGCGGCATTGCCGGCCGCATGCCCAGATTCATCCGCCGCGCCGATCCGGCGGTGCTGACGGCCTTTGCCTGCATCGTTCTCTTGCTGTTCCTGGGCAGCCTCTATTCCAGAAGCTTCCTGTCGCCTGAATATCTTCTGCAGCAGCTCAAGGTGGCTTCGTTCCTCGGTGTCATCGCAACCGGCATGATGCTGGTCATCCTGCTCGGTCAGATCGACCTGTCGGTGCCATGGGCGGTGGCGGCGGGCGCCATGATGGCCTGCGCTGCGGCGGCGTACGGCCCGGTCGGCGTGGCGCTGGCCATTCCGTTCGGTATTTTCTGCGGCATGCTGATCGGCGTCGTCAACGGCATCGGCGTCGCCTATCTGCGCATCCCCTCGATGATCATCACATTGGCCACCAACGCTGTCGCGCAAGGGCTGATGGTGGTCTACACAGGCGGCTTCTCGCCGCAGGATTCGGCAACGGGCGCGATGCGCTACCTGGCGACCGGCTTCGCCATTCCGGGCGTGCCCAACGCGGTTATCATCTGGGCGCTGATCGGAGCCGCGATGGTGTTCGTGCTGACCCGTACCAGCTTCGGCCGCACCGTCTACGGCATCGGCAACCGCGAACGCGCGGCCTATCTCTCCGGCATCGATACGCGGCGCGTGGTGATGATCGCCTTCGCCGTCTCCGGCGGGCTCTCGGCTTTCGGCGGCGCGCTTCTGGCTGGCTATGCCTCCAAGGCGGCGCAGTCGATGGGCGACGCTTATCTGCTGCCGTCGATCGCCGCGGTGGTGCTTGGCGGCACCTCGATCCTGGGCGGACGCGGCTCTTATCTCGGCACTGTCGCCGGTGTCATCCTCATCACGCTGCTGCAGTCCATTCTGTCGGTCATGCAGATGCCGGAGGCGGGGCGGCAGATCATCTACGGCGTCGTCATTGTCGCCATGCTGTTGCTCTACGGCCGCGCGCCGGCAAGCCGCTGACCGTGGACGAAAAGGCAACACAGGCGCCAGCGGGCGCTCCCGGCTCGGTGCCTCCGGCCATCGTGGTGATGGGCGTCGCCGGCTGCGGCAAGTCGGCCGTCGGTATTGCGCTGGCGGCCGCTCTGGGCGTTGCCTTTATCGAGGGCGACAAGCTGCATCCGCCGGAAAACGTCGCACGCATGGCAAGCGGCGAACCGCTTACCGATCAACTGCGCGAAGGCTGGCTCAACGCGATCGGCGAGCGCATCGCGGAGTCGGTGGGCAGCGGACAGGGCGTGATTGCCGCCTGCTCGGCACTGAAGCGCAGCTACCGCGACCGGCTGAGCAGCTTCTGCCCGGAAATCGTCTTCCTCTATCTGGAGATCGACCCTGCCACGGCCAGGCAGCGTGTCGGCAGCCGCAAAGGCCATTTCATGCCGGCAAGCCTGGTCGACAGCCAGTTCGCCATCCTCGAGCCGCCGGTTGCGGAAGAGCGCGCCTTGACACTCGATGCCACACGTCCGGTCGGTGAGCTCGTCGCCGGCGCGGTCCGCCTGATACGCCGGTCATGAGCCTTCATCCATTCCGATGCCGGTGCTGTCCGGCGCCTCGGTCAGCCGCTGCCGGCGGGACCACGTCAGCATCTGCTCGGGGTAGAGCCTCAGCGCTTCCAGCAGGCGGTCGCGCTTGAGCAGGATGTAGTGCGCCTGCACAGCCATGTTCTTGGCGCCATCCCTGGCGGTGTCCTTCGCCGGGGTTACAGATGCCTCCGGCGTCAACTCGGGGCTGAGCACGGCGCGGTACTCGATGAAGGGAACCACTTCGAAGGTCGACATGGCAAACAGGGCGGTTCTGCCCCTGGCGGCAAAATTCGCCGGCGCCGAGGCGAGGTGCGTCCAGCCGCTTTCGCCCATGGCTGCCTCGGTGAAAGTCGTGCCGGCATGGACGGTGTTGGTCATCGTCACCACGCCATTCTGCTTCAGGATCTTCTTGATGCGGATGGTGACTTGGTAGGCATCGTCGCGATCAAAGGCGACCCGGCTTTTCAGGAACCGGTTTTCGACATTGACCAGCGGCGGGTTGAGGAAACGCAGGCCGAACGCGCTTTCGGAAATACCGTGGGTGTTGACGCTCACCTGATGCGCCTCGACACCGGCCTCGTATAGCGCGCGCTTGCCGATGATGGTCTGGGCGGTGAATTGATCGCACCAGAGGATGGCGCCGTGGCCGCGCTGCAAGGCCGACCGCAGCCCCTCCAGCCCCTCCAGCCGGATCGTCGGCGACCAGCGGCCAGCCACCAGATGTGCGGCAAGCTGCAGGCGGCGCCGATGGCGCGCCGCCAGCAATCCCTCGAACAGCTTGCGTGTATCGATGCCATCGCCAAGCACCGCGCGTGTCGCGGCCGCGTAGGCCGGGAATTCCTTGCGCATATGGCGCTTGAGGCGAAACCTCGATATGCGGCCGCAGATCGGCGCCCACCAGCGCACCGGCAGCGCCGCTGCCACCACGAGATAGAAGACGGACAGCAGGCCTTCCCGAAGGTCCTTGTTGGAAAAGCGGCGAAGCCGGCCGGGGTGAACCAGCTTGCGGCTGAAGAAGCGGACGTCCTCCGCCCGTTCCGGGACGAAGACGTCGGCGATGATTTCAGTGCGGAAACTGGCTGCCGATGGCAGCTTGCGGGCGGCCTTGCGGGATTTTGCGAACCACCACAGCCTCATCGGTCCAGCCCGTTCTTCGACCCCCGCTTTACTGCGTCGGCTTGGGACGTGCAAGGTCATGTCCGCGCTCAAGACTTCTGCAAATTTCGCTTGCCCTCTACCTGGGGGACAGGCGCGTGCAACGCGAGCTGGCGCCCGCGACGCCGGACCGCTGATCGCTGACCGGCAGTCGCTATTCCATATACGGCGTCAGCACATCTTCGATCCATTTCATGAATGCGCGGACTCGGCGCGACAGATTGCTCCGATGTGCGACGACGAGGGATACGGCGAGCGCCCGTCGACGAAAATCGGGTATGATCTCGATAAGCGCTCCACTCTCCAAGTATTGGCCAATGCCCAAAAGTGGCGCCTGAATCACACCAAGGCCGGCGAGGGCGGCGGCTTCGTAGGTCTGCGCGCTGTTGACGTGCAGCGCACCTGGCAACTGAAGCGTCGCGTAGCTGTCGCCGTCCGGATATTCCCATCCATAGGGTCTCGCGCCTAGCACCGTCGAAAAGTGAATTGTCCTATGTTCCTGACGCTGGAGATCTTCCAGCGACCGAGGGACGCCATGGCGCGCCAGATAGGCGGGGCTGGCAGCGTTGGCCATGCGCAACAGGCCCAACGGGCGGGCAATCAGCGTCTCGTCGCGAATGGGTCCAAGCCGCAATACACAATCGAACCCCTCTTGAACCAGATCGACTTGCCGATCCGTACTCGACACCTCCAGCTCCAATTGGGGGTGCGCCGCCATGAAATCCGGCAAGGCCGGCACGATCGTTGTGCGCGCCACTTCGGTCGGAAGGTCGACTCTCAAACGCCCGCGAAGTGCCACGCGATCGCCTGCGAACATCGAGTGCAGATCATCGACTTCAGCGAGCAGATCGCGGGCACGGGCATGAAATGCGCGTCCGTCTTCCGTCAACCGCACGCTGCGCGTCGTCCGGTGCAGGAGCCTGACACCGAGATCTTCTTCCAGCTTCCGGACCGCCGTTGAGGCTCTCCCCTTTTGGATGCCCAGGCTGTCGGCTGCGCGGGTGAAGCTCCCCATTTCCGCTACCGTTATGAAAATGAGGATGGGTTCGAGATTTTGCATTTTCGTTTCCCGGTATTGTTTTCCAAAAAGAGAACAGTCGGTTCATTTCCTCGGTGTTTATCACACCTGAGAGGCACAGTAAGCTTCGAATATGGGATCTCCCCATCGGAGAATGACAAGTGTCCGAAACTGTGAACCCGCATCAGACACCTGAAACTATGACCTTGCATCGCGCCCTGTGGGCCGGCCGGATAATGAGCGCGTTTGTCGTTATCGCTTTGATGACAGACGGCACTGTTCAGCTTTTCGCGCCGGCACGGGTCGCGAGCATGTTGCAGGAAACCGGGTTCGCGATGGATCTGACGCGCGTCGTGGGTCCGATCATCCTCGCCTGCGCCATCCTCTACGCCATCCCGGTCACCGCCGTCCTCGGCGCGATCCTGGTGACGGGCTTTTTGGGAGGTGCCATCTGCGCCCATCTCCGCATCGGTGAGTTGGGATCGCCGCCGGAAATCATTTCCCTGCTTCTGGGCGCGATGACCTGGGGCGGCCTCTATCTGCGCGATCCCCGTATCCGGGCCATTCTGCCGCTCATCCATTGAACCAACAGGGGCAGTTCTGTCCCTCAACATCAGGAGAAAACACATGTTCTTAGTAATGGGAATCACGGGAAACGTGGGCGGCGCGACGGCAAGGCATTTGCTAGCGCAAGGCAAAAAGGTGCGCGCGCTGGTCCGCGACCGCGAGAAGGCGTTGAGCTGGGCGAACCGGGGCGTGGAGCTGGTTGACGGCGATTGGAATGATTCGGCAGCCATCGAGCGGGCGCTCGAAGGCGTCGAAGGCGCGTTCGTCATGCTGCCTCCTGTCTGGGCGCCTTCGCCCGATTACAAGGAAGCAAAGGCCGTGATTGCAAGCTATGTCGAGGCGCTCACCAAGGCAGCGCCGCCGCGAGTGGTTGCGCTTTCGTCGATGGGCGCGAACAGAACCAGCGGGCACGGGGTGATCGCGGCCTTGTCCCTTCTGGAGCAAGGTTTTCGCGACCTGACATCGCCAGTTGCTTTTGTGCGCGC
>NZ_RZPQ01000245.1:0-7435 GCF_003999135.1 Mesorhizobium sp. M7A.F.Ca.CA.004.06.1.1
ATATCGTAGACCCGGGCGTCTTCTGCCGGCAGGGTGGCCAGCACATAAGGTCGGCCGTATTTGTCTCGCGCCTTTGGATAGTGGTCAGTAAGCAAGGTGAAGGCGCGCTGGAGGCAGGTCAGCATGCCGAGCGCCAGCACGTCGACTTTCAGGATCTTCACCGCGTCGAGATCGTCCTTGTCCCATTCGACCATCTTGCGCTCGTCCATCGCCGTCTTGACGATGGGCACGATCTCGTCGAGCCGGTCCCTGGTTATGACGAAGCCGCCGACATGCTGCGACAGATGGCGGGGGAAGCCCATGATCTCATTGGCACGCTCCATCACGTGCCTCGACACCGGATCGGTGCGGTCGAGGCCGCCGGCGCGGGCTTCCTTCTCGCCAAGCTCCGATGTCGACCAACCCCAGATCGAGCCGGAAAGCGATGCCCTGACATCCTCGGACAGGCCCATCGCCTTCGACACTTCGCGCAGCGCCGAACGGCCGCGATAGCTGATGACGGCGGCCGCAAGTGCCGTGCGCTTGCCGCTGTATTTCTCGTAGATGTACTGGATTACGGTTTCGCGCTTTTCGTGCTCGAAATCGACGTCGATATCCGGCGGCTCGTTTCTCTCCTCGGAAATGAAGCGCTCGAAGAGCGAATCGATTTTTTCCGGTCCTACTTCGGTGATGCCGATGCAGAAGCAGACGACCGAATTGGCGGCCGATCCACGTCCCTGGCAGAGAATATCCTTGTTGCGCGCGAACTTGACGATGTCGTAGACAGTCAGGAAATAGCGGGCATAGTTGAGGCGTTCGATCAAAGCGAGCTCTTCCTCGATGCGCCTGGTCACCGAATCCGGCACACCCGCCGGATAGCGGTTGGCCGCTCCCTCCCGCGCCAGCCGCTCCAGTTCAGCCTGTGGGCCAAGACCCGATTCCGTCGGCTCGTCCGGATAATTGTACTGAAGGTCGCTCAACGAAAAGGTCAGTTCTTCCGCAAACCGCAGCGTCTCGGCCAGCGCTTGCGGATGCCTGCGGAACAGGCGCGCCATCTCCATTGGCGGCTTCAGATGACGCTCGGCATTGGCGCTGAGTTGCAGCCCGACCTCGGCGACGGGCGTGTTGAGGCGGATCGCGGTCAGCACGTCCTGCAGCGGGCGCCGTTCGGCCGTGTGGTAGAGAACGTCGTTGGTCGCCATCAGCGGAATACCGACGCTCTCGGCAAGCGCCGCGGCCTGCTCGATGCGGAAACGGTCATTGCCGGCGTAGTCGGGCGAAACGCCAAGCCGCAGGTACCTGCCGAAGCGGCCTTTGAGGTCTCCAAGCAGGGGAAGACTATCTTCCGCGCCCGCCGACAGACCGGGCAGGACCGCCAGCGACATCAGGTCACCCCATTCGAGGAGGTCGCCGCGCTGGAGAAGGGTGGCGCCTTTTTCGTTCTCGTCGCGCAGATTGGCTTGGGTAAGCATGCGGCACAGATGTCCCCAGCCCTTGCGGTCCTGGGGATAGGCGAGGATGTCCGGCGTGCCGTCGCCGAAAACCAGCCGGCAGCCGGGGTGATAGGAGAGCTTTTCGACCTTGGCCTGCTGCCAGGCGCGCACCACGCCGGCCACCGTGTTGCGGTCGGCAAGCCCGATCGCGGAGAAGCCCAGGAGCTTGGCCGCGACCACCAGCTCCTCCGGCTTGGAGGCGCCGCGCAGGAAGGAGAAATTCGACTGGATGCCGAATTCGGCATAGGGGATGACGGTCAGCGCGTTCATGCGAAGACACCATGCATGAACCAGCGCGGCGGTACCTGCGTGTTGCCGTAAAGACCTTGCCGGTAGAGCCAATAGCGGCGGCCATCGGCATCCTCGATGCGGAAATAGTCGCGCGTCGATGCCGCCTCGTCGCTTGGCGCTTCCCGCCACCATTCGGCGGCGATGCGTTCCGGCCCTTCGGCGCGCTCTACCGGGTCACGCGCGCCGCCAGCGGAAGTGCAGCGGTGGTCCTTCCGGCATTTCAGTGGCCGGCACATCGATGGGTTCGGGCGAGCGGAACAGCCGGATTGGCCGTTCCGGCGGAAAAATGGTTTGTGGCGCCTGCAGCCTGCCGGGCTTTTTCGGCGGCGTGGTCCGGCGCGGCGCTTCGGTGAAGGGGATCGTGGCGACAGCACGCTCCGGCAGATGGCTCTCGACCGCGACCGGCCGGAGAACCGCGCCCTCGCCGAGCCGGGCGCGGATGCGGTCGGCGAACAGCGCGATATCGGCGCCATCGTCGATCGTTTCACCAGTCAGATCAGCCTGCTGCATGTCGAAGGTGGCTGCCGCCAACACCGAGAGCCGCACCAGATCGAAACCATAGCCGGCATCGATATCCTGCTCGAGCGCGGCCAGCCTCTCATGGAACAGTTTCTGGATCAGCATGGGTTCGCGCATCGGCCGCGAGGTGCCGATGGCGATGCGGCTGACGGCGCCGTCGACGCGAAAGAGCAGCAGCGCCAGTGTCCTGGCACCCTCGCCGCGGCGTTCGAGATCGGTTTTCAAGGTCGCCGCCAGCATGCCCACCAGCCGTTCGATGTCCTCGGTCAGGGTGACGGGTTCGGCGAGGTGGCGTTCGACCGAAAGCGGCGCGACGGGAAGGCGCGGCGACACCGCTTCGTCGAGACGGCCAAGCGCCTGGTCGAGGCGCAGGAGCAGCAAGGCGCCAAAGCGGCGGGCGAGCGGCGCGCGCGGGGCCGCCATGACGGCGCCCGCCGTGCGCAGGCCGACGCTTTCCAGGCTGGTGCGGGTCGCCGGCTCGATGCGCAGTGCGGCCAGCGGCAGGGGTGCCAGCAGCGCTTCCTCCTCGCCTGACACAATGATGCGGTCACTGCAAAAGCGTGCCGCCGCCCAGGCCGCGCCAGGCGTCGCGGCAAGCCCGGCTCGGACATCGAAACCCTGATGGAAGAAGCGCGACAGGATCTCGTCCAGCATGGCGCGTTCGCCGCCGAACAGATGGGTGCAGCCGGTGACGTCGAGAAACAGACCGTCCGCGCCATCCAGCGCCACCAGCGGGGTGTAGCGGTCGCACCAGTCGGCAAGGCCTTCGAGCAGACGGCGGTCGGCTTCCGGATCGGCCTCGACGATGTCGATCGACGGATGCATGGCGCGCGCATCGGCAATGCCCATGTCGCGCTTCAGGTGCAGCGCCTCAGCCCGCTCGTCGAGGGCCGAGATGCGCTGCGCGTTGCGGTCGCGATGGCTGATCACGAGCGGCGGGTGAGAGAGGTGATCCGACGGCCGGGAACGCCAGGACCGCCCCAGACGCTGGCGCAGGATCCTTTCCGCCGCCAGATAGGGAAACCACAGGGACAGGATTCTTTGTCCGGTCTCTTCCCTCGCTCCTTTTTTCGTCGCCCCATCTTTCGTCGAATGCGCGTTCATCGGGGTTCCACTCCAGTGTGAATTGTCCAGGCAGGGCTGTGCGGCTCTTGCCGATGGTGAGGGCGAAGGCCGGGCGGCCGATCGAGCCGGCCAGCGGCCCGGCGATGGTGTCGCGCGGCACCGCCGGCGCCGAGGCGACGATGAGGCGGACAGGGGCGGCCGTCGGTTCGGGTTCGGCCGCCTGCCGCAGCAGGAACACCGGCCGGCCGGCCGCTTGCGCCCTTGCATGCAGCCGGCGTGTCGCGGTCAGGTCCAGCCGCTGCGGATTGCCGCGGATTTCCAGGATGACCGCGGCGAGCGCTGTCATCCGGGCCGCCTCCTCGGCGACCCACAGCGCATCGACAAGCCTTGGCGCCTCGGAAAACAGCAATTGCTCCGGCTCGATGCCGAACGAGGCGTGAAGCCCCCTTGCATAGGGAAAGCCGGCCTCGCGGAAAATCTCCGATGTGCCGATCCACAGCACCGGCAGCCCCGGCGTTTGCTTGAGGATCAGACTGGTGAGCGACAAAGCGAAGCCGGCGACGGCCCCGGCATCGCGGGTTTGCGTGCCATGGATTTCACTCAGGGCGGCCTTCGGCAGGCCGCCGCTCAGGGCGGCGTCGAGGCGCTCGACACCGATAGGCAGAAACGCATCCGGCAACGCCGCGGCAATGCCACGCCGGACGATTGTGAGATCGGTGTTGGCGTCGGCGTGACGGGGCGCGGCGGCCGGCGCGGCCAAGCGCTCGGGCAGCGTTCCCTCGATTTTCGCGATCTGGCGGCGCAGGGCAAAAACAGTCTCCCGCGCCACGGCGGTCATCGCCATGACGGTCAGCTTCCACTCACAATTGTTCCTGTTATGTTCCCTATAGATTCCAGAGGGGGACCCAGGAGTCAAGCAGAGTCATGGGGAATTTATTCCTCTCGGCAGGGATGGCGCAGGCGCATCGGCCCGTTCATTTGCCGATTCCGGTGCGAAAGCCTATATGCCGGGATCAAAGGACAAAGCATGGCCCGCATCTACAAGACCCGCACCTGGCACGACGAACTCTCGCCCTCGATGGACGAAATGGAGTTCCTGGCGCTGGAGGCGTATGCGCATCTGCCGGAGGATTTTCGCAAGCTGACCGGCGAGATCGTCATCCAGATCGCCGAGTTCCCGACCGACGAGATCATGGACGACCTGTCGCTGGAAACGCCCTTCGACCTGCTCGGCCTGTTCGAGGGACGCGGCATCGCCGAGCGCTGGAACCCGCAGACCGGCGAAGGCCCGAACCGCATCACGCTCTACCGCCGCGCCATCCTCGATTACTGGTCCGAAAACGAAGAAACGCTGGGCGACATCGTCACCCACGTGCTGATCCACGAGATCGGCCACCATTTCGGCCTGTCGGACGATGATATGGAGAAGATCGAAGAGGCGGCCGAGTAGCACTCAGATGACGGAAGCAGAATTTGCCGACCTGATCGATTGCAATTGGCCGTACCACGACATTTCACAAAGCCGGGAACTGATCGCAACCGCCATCGGGATTTCGCCGAATGCCGCTTTCCTCGCACTTAGTGAGCTTTGCCATCTGCCCGCAAGTGCTGCCATCGAACCGGCCACTCTCGTTGCCCTGGTCGATTTCTGGCTATCCGAATTCGACCACCCGATGGCACCTATGACAGCGGAATGCGCGATCTCCATGATTGAACGCAAGCGGTTGCCGGTTCCTGAAATCCTTACGAGAATGGATTCCGTCTCCGGCTATCCCGGTCTCCTTGCAGCGCTATCGATCCTCTATTTCGGCTGCGATGACGTCGAGGGCCGCGCAGACGCACGGTTCAACGAAATCAGAGCCGCCTGGGAAAATCTGGCGTAGCTGGTTACTGATCGACCAAGCGCTGTATTCGGCCCTCATTCCTGACCGTCGATATCCTTGACTACTGGTCCGAGAACGAAGAGACGCTGGGCGACATCCACGAGATCGGTCACCATTCGGCCTGTCGGACGATGATATGGAGAAGTTCGAAGAAGCGGCCGAGTAGCCCCACACCTTCGTCATCCTAGGGCGGAGCAAGGAGCGAAGCGACGCGGCGCAGACCCTAGGATCCATGCCGTGACGGCGATGCTATGCTCCGGCGGTGCAAGAAACCCGAGCGGCTACCAGCCGGTTCCACGAAAGAGCTCGAACCACTCCGGATTGGCCGTTTCGATCAGCTCGATCTTCCATTGTCGAGGCCAGCGCTTCAATGACTTCTCGCGCTGGATGGCATCGGTAATGTCGAAATATTCCTCGTACCACACCAGCCGCTGTACGCTGTAGCGACTCGTGAAGCGCGAGCCCTGGCCGGCCTTGTGCTCAGGCATTCGACGGCCGAGATCGTTGGTGACGCCGATATAGATGGTGCCGCGGTTCTGACTCGCGGTCATATAGACGTAGCCGGTCGTGGTTTCAGGGTAGCGAGCGTTGATGCGCGCACAAGCGCCATTTTGATCCGCCGCATTCTACGGCCAATGTCACGGCATGGATCCTAGGGTCTGCGCCGCGTCGCTTCGCTCCTTGCTCCGCCCTAGGATGACGAAGAAAGAGAGAGTCCTCAGCGCTGTCCCCTACCAGTCACTCAGCTTGGTATCGGGCCCGTATTCCTGGCCGTCGACATCCTTGACCACGGCCTGGCCGCAACGCATCGTCTTGGCCTTCTTGTCGTAGGCATAGGTCGGCGAGCCGAACAGGTGCCAGCCCTTGTTCAGCGCCGCCGTCACCTTGTGGCAGAAGCTGGCATCGTCCGGGCCGGACAGAAAGCGGTAGAGTTTCATTGTTCAGTCCTGTCGTGAGTAGCCATAGCCCGCTCGCATCCATCGAGCATTTATGCCCCGATGGCGGCTGCCTTCGCCAGCAGTTTTTCGGCCTGCGCCAAGTGCAGGCGCTCGACCATCCTGCCGTTCAGCGCGATCACGCCCTTGCCGGCATTCTCGGCGAGCGCGAAGGCTTCCTTCACCGAGCGCGCCTCGGCCACGGCTTCCGCGGACGGTGCGAAGGCACGGTTGGCGGCTTCGATCTGGGCCGGGTGGATGAGGCTCTTGCCGTCGAACCCCATGGCCGCGGCTTCCGCGCATTCATGGGTGAAAGCGCCGAGGTTGCGAAAATCGTTGGAGACCCCGTCGAGCATGTCGATGCCGCCGGCGCGCGCGGCCAGCACCATCTGCATCAGCCATGGCACGAGGTAGCGTCGGTCAGGCGTTGCCAGAATGCCGGTCTCCTTGACCAGGTCATTCGTTCCGGCAACGAAACAACTGAGCCGCGAGGCCGGGTCACGGCCAAGCTCGGCGATGGCGCCGATGTTGAGCAGCGCCTTGGGCGTCTCGATCATCGCCCACAGTTTCACGCTATCGGGGACAAAATTGTCGTCGAGCACATCGCCGGCCTCGAGCAGGTCGCGCGGCGTGTCGACCTTGGGCAACAGGATGCCGTCGGGCTCGCAGCCTGCGGCAGCCAGCAGGTCGTCGGCGCCCCATTCGGTTGCCAGAGCATTGATGCGCACGATCATCTCGCAGCGTTCGTTGGGGCGGTTGGCGAAAATGCCGGCCAGTTTTTCGCGAGCGGCGATCTTGTCGGCCGGGGCTACGGCATCCTCGAGGTCGATGATGATGGCGTCGCAGGCAAGCTGCGCGATCTTGGCCAGGGCCTTGTCGTTGGAGGCCGGGATGTAGAGCACGGAGCGGCGCGGGCGGTAGGTTTCCATGGGTGATCTATGCCGCGTGCGGGCAGGTGAGGCAAGCGCGCAGGGCTGTGCCTGAGGCGAGCCATCGCGAAAGCTGGTGCTGCCCCTCACTGTCCTGCCGGACATCTCTCCCCGTAAACGGGGCGAGAGGAGATGGCGGCAACGCCGGCGCCTTTCTTGCGACGCTGGAGATTGGCGAAACCGGCGACAAGAGCGTCCCTCGCCCCGTTTACGGGGAGAGGATGCCGGCAGGCAGGTGAGGGGCAGCGCCGACGTTAGAAAGATGGCGAATTCGACCTCAACAATTGCCTGCACGAAAACTGCACAGGCCTGCGGAAAACCTCCTCCGATCCGCCTCACCC
>NZ_RZPQ01000246.1:0-7435 GCF_003999135.1 Mesorhizobium sp. M7A.F.Ca.CA.004.06.1.1
GTCGACGCAGTACATCGTGCTCGGCATCACGCGCATCCTGCGTCCCGTCTCCGGTGGCACCGTGCCGGAGATCGTCATCGATGCCGTCTCGGGCAGTTTCCTCGGCATTTCCTATCCGGTTTTCTGGGGCATCGCCGTGATCCTGGCAGCGTGGAAACTGCTCTACGGATCCCGGTACGGGCTGCATCTGTTTGCGATCGGCGGCGGCATCGCGTCCGGCGCCGAAAGCGCTGCCCGCAATTTCGGCGTCTCCGACCGCCGCAACATTATCCTCGCCTATGTGGTCTGCTCCTGTTTCGCGGCCGCTGCCGGTGTCTTCCTGGCCGGGCGCATCGTGTCGGGCGATCCGAATGTCGGTCTGCTTTTCGAACTCGATACCGTCACCGCCGTGGCGCTCGGAGGCACCCAGCTCTCCGGCGGCATCGGCAGCCTGCACGGCACAGTGATCGGCGCGCTGGTCATGGCGCTGCTGGCTAACGGCATGAACCTCGCCAACGTCTCGCCCTTTGTTCAGACAGCGATCAAGGGCGGCATCCTGCTGGCGGTGGTCGGGTTGCAATCCCGCAAGAAAATGGGGCTCTGAGCGATGGCCGCCGTTCTCGCAAATCCGATCGCCCGGCGTCTGCTGCGCATCCCGCCGTCCTATTTTGTCTTCATCGTGCTGCTGGCGACGCTGTGGATCGCGCGGCCGAACATGCTCAACCTCAACATCATGGGCATCTTCGTCAGGCAGATCGTGCCGCTCGGCATCCTGGTTCTGGGGCAGCTCGTCGTCATGCGGGTGAAGTCGATCGACCTTTCCGGCGGCGGCATCATCCTGCTCATCAACTATTTCATCTCGTCGGGCACTTTCCCCGGCGCGTCGATGCCTTTCTTCGTCGTGCTGGCGCTCGCCACCGGCCTCGTCATCGGCCTGTTCAACGGCTTCATGATCGGCAACCGGCGGGTGTCGGCGGTCATCGTCACGCTGGCGGTCAGCATCATCCTGGTCGGGCTGGTGCAGTTCCTGTCGAGCGGCAATCCGCCCGGCGATGTGCCGAAGCTGTTCAACGACCTATACAACACGAAATTCCTGTCGGTTCCGACGCCGGTGCTGTTCTGGGTCCTGCTGACCGCTTCGGTGTGGCTGCTTCTGTCGCGGACCATCTTTGGCCGCTACGTCGCTTCGGTCGGGGAGAATGCCGAAGCCGCGCATTTTTCCGGCGTGCCGGTCCAGCGCACGGTCATCCTGGCGCATACGCTCGCCGGCCTGATAGCGGCGATCGCCGCCCTGGTGCAGACCGGTTCCATCGCCGTCGGCAGCGTCCGTATCGGCCTCGACCTGCCGATCCTGGCGGTCGCGGCAACGATCCTCGGCGGCGTCGTCTTCGGTCGTGGCGACGGCGGCGTCTGGGGGCCTTTCTTCGGGGCGCTGTGTTTTGCGCTGCTGTTCGTGGTGATGACGGTGCTCGGCATCGACGAGCCCGGCAAGCTCATCGCGCAGGGCGTCATCATCCTCGGCGCGGCGATCTTCTACGGAGTGCGCGTGCGAAACCCCTGATTTGAAACGGCGAAGAGCAAGTGCGCCGGCGTTCAGACAATTGCAAACAGATGGAGAAACATGGATGTCACCGCCAAAAAACATCATGTGCTACGGCGACTCGCTGACCTGGGGCTGGGTTCCGGTCAAGGAAGGGTCGCCGACCTACCGCTACCCTTATGATCAGCGCTGGACCGGTGTGATGGCGGCGGCGCTGGGGGCGGGCTACCACATCATCGAAGAAGGCCTGAGCGCGCGCACGACCTGTCTCGACGACCCCAACGATCCGCGCCTGAACGGGGCGAACTATCTGCCCTCGGCCATCGCCAGCCATCTGCCGCTCGACCTGGTCATCGTCATGCTCGGCACCAACGACACCAAGTCTTATTTCCGCCGGACGCCTTATGAGATCGCCAATGGAATGGCGAAACTGGTCGGGCAGATCCTGACCAGTGCCGGCGGCATCGGCACCCCTTATCCGGCTCCCAAGGCGCTGGTCATTGCGCCGCCGCCGCTGACCCCGATGCCCGATCCGTGGTTCGAGGGCATGTTTGGTGGCGGGCACGAAAAATCCAGGGATCTGGCCAGGCAGTACAAGGCGATGGCGGATTTCATGAAGATCGATTTTCTCAATGCCGGCGATTACCTCACCACGGATGGTGTTGACGGCATCCATTTTACTGCCGGAAACAACGCCGATCTGGGACGCGCCGTCGCCGACAAGGTCAAGTCGATCCTTGAGCCGGGCAAGGTCAGCACTGCCGCCTGAAGCCGCCACGCCCGTCGGCTCGCGGCACACAGGCCTACGGCGCGGGTGTATCGCTCGTTCCTCCGGCGATGCACATCGATACGGGGCCGTTTGGCCCCGTATCGATGTGGCGCTCGACGCCTGCAGACCTGCGTTGATCTAGGGCCTTGTGCCCCGAGGAACATGATCGGCAGACGATTTGGTTTGGCGGTCGAAAACGACCGCCAGGCCCTTCTTCACGGCAAGCGAGGCGACCATGTCGTCGAGTTCGCGATCGGGAATGGCGGGTTTGAGGACCTGCCGGATGGCCCGATAGGCCTGCTCGGTCGACACATAGTCGTAGCGCTTTTTGCGCGCTTCCACATATTGCTCGATGAGAATGCCCAATCGGCGGGCGGCGATGTCATCTGGTTGCTGCAAGGGAGCCTCCTCAGCGTCGATCGTTTGCAGACCCCCGAGATGTAAAAACCCACGCCGCGAAAGTTAAGGCCTGCTGTCGGCTTGAAGCCCAAAAAATCTATTGCCTTCGTTCAACGAACTGCACCGCAGAGTGTCATCGTGTCCGAACTGGCACATCGCAGCCGCAAGGCGCGGGTCAACTTGCCCGTCCGAATCCCGACCAAAGCGTGTATTCACAACAGCTCCGACAGAACGGCCATGAAATGGTCGTTCTCCGCTGTCGAGCCGATGCTGACTCGCACATAGGTGTCAAAACCCTGCTGCTTCCACGGCTTGACGATGACGCCGTGACGCAGCAGGCCTTCGACGAAGGCGGAAGCATCTTGCCGGCAGTTGAAGAACAGGAAGTTGCCCCTGGAGGCAGCGACATCGAGGCCCTTGCTCGCCAGGAAAGTCTCGACGCGTTTTCTCTCTGCATTGGCCAGCGCGACGACCCTGGCAAGGTGTTCGTCGTCGGCCAGTGCCGCGAGTGCGGCCGCCTGGGCCATCGCGTTGGCGTTGAAAGGCGTGCGGACGCGATCGAGCAGCGCGCGCAGCTCCGGGTCACCGACGATGCCGAAGCCGATCCGCAATCCGGCCAGACCGAACGCCTTGGAAAAGGTCCGCAGCACGATCCAGGGCCGGCCCAGCTTTTCGAGATAGGGCAGGGACGATGCATAATCGTCGCCCTTGGCATATTCGGCATAGGCTTCGTCGATGACGATCAGCGTCTCGTCGCCGACCGCATCCAGAACCCTGGACAGATCGCCGCCGGAGAGCCAGCTGCCGACCGGGTTCATCGGGTTCGAAAACAGCAGCATGCGCGGCCGTTCGCGCACCGCCTCGACCAGCGCATCGACATTGATGGTGAGATCGTCGTTGACGACAACGCGTTTGACGGTCGCCCCCATCAGCGTTGCGTAGTCCTCATGCAACGGGAACGACGGATAGAGCGTGACGACCGCGTCGCCCGGCCGCAACACGGCACGGCTGATGACGGAGAGAAGGTCTTCGGAACCGTTGCCGAGGATGATCTGGCCCTCGGCGACGGCATATTTGTCGCCGATCGCCTGGCGCAGCTTGCGCCCGGCGGGGTCGGGATAGAGGCGGAACATCTCGGAGCCGGCATGCATCGTCGTGGCTAGCGTCGGGCTGGGCCCGAGCGGGTTTTCGTTGGAGCCCAGTTTGGCGATCCTGGCCGGTGCGTATCGCTCCATGACCTCGTCAATGGTGAGCCCGGAATTGTAGGGCGACAAACGGTTGACTTCGGTGCGGACCATATCCGAGGCTTTCGACACGGGTGGGCTCCTCTGCGGTGGATTTCGTCATCCGTACCGTAGTCGAAATAGTTTGTATATGCTTGTATATGTAACTTGATCTGATAGTCTCGACGCTGAAGCGGAAACCGACGCCGGCAAGGAGGATCACATGCGCAACGCTTCTCTCTTCGATCTCTCCGGCAGGAAGGCGCTTGTCACCGGCGCAAGCCGAGGCATCGGGCGCAGCATCGCCGAAGCGCTGAGTGCCGCCGGCGCCGACGTCGCGGTCTCGGCGCGCAGCCTGGCGTCATTACAGGACACAACGACAGCCATCCGCGCCGCCGGCGGGGTGGCGCATGCCGTTGCCCTCGACGTCACCGATGTCGGTCGCTGCCGCGCAGCCACCGCAGAGGCTGCCAGCCTGCTTGGCGGTCTCGACATTCTCGTCAACAATGCCGGCGTGGAGGAGGTGCGGCCCTCGCTCGATGTCGACGAGGCGCTGTGGGACAGGATCGTCGACACGAATCTCAAGGGAGCGTTCTTCTGCGCCCAGGCCGCCGCGCGGCAGATGCGCGATGCCGGCCGTCCTGGTGCCATCATCAATCTGTGCTCGCTGACATCCGAAGTCGGAATTCCCACCGCGGTGCCATACGGCTCGTCGAAGTCGGGCCTGCTCGGCATGACCCGCGCCCTTGCGGCGGAGTGGGCGGAGCTTGGCATAAGGGTCAACGCCATCGCGCCGGGATATTTCAGGACGGCGATGACCGACGTTTTCTACAGCAACGAGGCATGGCAGCACTCCATGCTGGCCAAAATCCCGCAGCGTCGTTTCGGCGACCTCCACGACCTGCATGGCATCGCCGTGTTCCTCGCTTCGGATGCGGCTGCCTACATAACCGGCCAGTCCATTCCGGTCGATGGCGGCTTTCTCGCCTCGATCTGACGAGGCAGGTTTGTCTCCGTGGTTTCGACGGATGATGGAAAAATTGCTGGCGACTATCATACATACATGTATATACTTTTGCCCGGTGAAGCCTCTCGACGGCTTTGATCCTTGCCCCGGTCGGCCTGTCGACCCGCAGAACTATGGCCATCCACGGGCCAACCGTCATTGCGTTCCAAGAGTTCCAGGAGACGAGCAGTTATGTCCGACATCAGCTTCCACGATTTGTCATCCATCGATGCCGACCAGCGCGCCAGTCTGCTGAAGCGCGCCGAGGCCGATCTGACGGTCTTCGTCGAGAAGGTCCGGCCGATCATCCAGGCCGTCAAGGACGAAGGCGATGCCGCCTTGATCCGCTTCGCCAGGGAACTCGACAAGGCCAATGTCGCCGAGGGCGAACTGCAGGTGTCGGAAGCCGAGTTCGACGCGGCGTTCGACAAGGTGGAAAAGGATGTGGTCGAGAGCATCCAGTTCGGCATCGACAACATCAGGCATTTCCATGAGGAGCAGAAGCCGGAGACGATGTGGCTCAAGGAAGTCCGGCCGGGCGCCTACGCCGGCGACAGGTACACGCCGATCGCATCCGTTGCGCTCTACGTGCCGCGCGGCAAGGGCGCCTTTCCATCGGTGACGATGATGACGTCGGTGCCGGCGGTGATTGCCGGCGTGCCGCAGATCGCCATCGTGACGCCGCCGACATCGGATGGTTCGGTGGATGCGGCAACGCTCGTCGCCGCGCGTCTCGCCGGCGTGGGCACGGTCTACAAATGCGGCGGCGCCCAGGCAGTTGCCGCCGTCGCTTACGGCACCGAGACGGTGAAGCCCGCGCTCAAGATCGTCGGCCCCGGCAGCCCGTGGGTGGTGGCGGCCAAGAGCGTGCTGTCGTCGGTCATCAACACAGGCCTTCCGGCCGGCCCGTCGGAAGCGATCATCTTTGCCGATGACAGCGTTGACGGCGGCCTTGCCGCGCTCGACCTGTTGATCGAAGCCGAGCACGGGCCGGATTCCTCGGCCTATCTGGTGACGCACAGCCGCAAGGTTGCAGAAGCAGCGCTTGCTGCACTTCCCGAGCATTGGTCGCGGATGACCGAGCAGCGTGTCGAGTTTTCGCGCGCGGTGCTGACCGGCAAGCGCGGCGGCATCGTGCTGACGGCGTCGCTGGAGGACAGCTACCGCTTCATCAACGACTATGCGCCCGAACATCTCGAGATCCTGTCGAAGGAGCCATTCGCGCATCTCGGGCGCATCACCGAGGCCGCCGAAATCCTGATGGGTCCGCACACGCCGGTGACGCTGGCCAATTTCGTTCTCGGCCCCAATGCGGTGCTGCCGACCAGCCGTTGGGCGCGGACTTACGGCCCGCTTTCGGTGACGGATTTCGTCAAGCGCTCGTCGATCGGCTATGTCACCTCGGCGGCCTATCCGGAACTCGCTCTGCACGCCCGCAGGCTCGCCCGCTACGAGGGCTTCAGCTCGCATGAGAACGCGGTCTCGGAAATCCGCGACCGCTATCTCGCCGGTTGAGCGGAAGCGATCGTGATGAAGGCCGCACGACTGTATGGACCTGGTGACTTGCGCATCGAGGACATCGCCACGCCGGGCGTGCCGGATGCGGGCTGGGTGAAGCTCAGGGTCGACGCCGCCGGCATTTGCGGTTCGGACCTGCACAATTTCCGCACGGGACAGTGGATAAGCCGGTCGCCTTCGACGGCCGGCCATGAGTTGACCGGCACGGTGACTGCCATCGGCGCGGGCGTGGACGCCTTCGCCGTCGGCGACAGGGTGGTCGCCGATTCCCGTTTCTGGTGCGGAGACTGCGCGCAATGTCATGGCGGCAGGCGGCATCTCTGTGTGTCGCTGGGCTTTGTGGGAGAAATCTGCGACGGCGGGTTTGCCGAACAGGCGGTGCTGCCCGCGCGGCTTTTGCATATCATCGATGCCGGGCTCGACGAGCGGGTCGCGGCGATGGCCGAGCCGCTGGCGGTGGCGCTGCACGCGGTGCGGCGCCTGCCGAAAACGGCCGGCTCCGTGCTGGTCGTCGGCTGCGGGCCGATCGGCGGTCTTGCCGCGCTGCTGCTGTCTCGAACTTTTGCGGGCACCGTGCTCGTAACCGACCGCAACCAGGCCCGCTGCGCCCGCGTGTCGCAGGTGACGGGGGCCAGGATCGTCGATCTGAACCGAGATGCCGTTGCCGCCGCAACCGCCAATGCCCCGCTGCTCGCGGCCATTGAGGCGACCGGCAGCGTCGCGGCGCTCAACCAGTTGCTTGGCGTTGTCGATCCCGGCGGCACGATCGCCATGGTGGGCATCTTCCATGGCCGCCTCGACATTGATCCCAATACGCTGGTCGAACGCGAAATCGGCTTGCTGGGATGCCACGCCTTTGCCGATGAGCTGCCCGAGGCGGTGCGGATGCTAGGTGAACTCAGCGAACCGCTGTTGGCGCTGATCGACCAGGAGATCGGCCTGGATGACATTCCGGCTGCCTATGAGCGGCTGTTGGCGGGACACAGCGACGGCTTGAAAAC
>NZ_RZPQ01000247.1:0-7430 GCF_003999135.1 Mesorhizobium sp. M7A.F.Ca.CA.004.06.1.1
ACATAGCGTTCTTCGCCGCCCGCCGCGGTCTTCACGGTGACGACGCCCGGCTTGATCGTGGTCATGACCGGGGCGTGATGCGCCATGACGGTCATCTCGCCTTCGGCGCCCGGAATGACGACGGATTCGACCTGCTCAGAAACCAGCAGGCGTTCCGGCGAGACCAGTTCGAACTTGAAAGCTTCAGCCATGATCAATTTAGTGAGTAGGGAATAGGAACTAGTCAGTAGTAAGTGGCCCTAACCGGCCCACATCACGCAGCTGCTATTCCCTACTCACTACTGACTACTCCCTATTCCCTGAATTATGCCGCTTCAGCCGCGAGGCGCTGTGCCTTCTCGACTGCTTCCTCGATGCCGCCGACCATGTAGAAGGCGGCTTCCGGCAGGTGATCGTAGTCGCCGTTGCAGAGGCCCTTGAAGCCCTTGATGGTGTCGGCGAGGTCGACCAGCTTGCCCGGCGCGCCGGTGAACACTTCGGCGACGAAGAACGGCTGCGACAGGAAGCGCTCGATCTTGCGGGCGCGGGCCACGGTCTGCTTGTCCTCTTCCGACAGCTCGTCCATGCCCAGAATGGCGATGATGTCCTGCAGCGACTTGTAGCGCTGGAGGATCGACTGCACCTGGCGGGCGACGCCATAGTGTTCGTCGCCGACGACCAGCGGGTCGAGCATGCGCGAGGTCGAATCCAGCGGATCGACCGCCGGATAAATGCCCTTTTCGGCGATGGCGCGGTTCAACGTCGTGGTCGCGTCAAGGTGGGCGAACGAGGTCGCCGGCGCCGGATCAGTCAGATCGTCGGCGGGCACGTAGATGGCTTGCACGGACGTGATCGAGCCCTTGGTGGTGGTGGTGATACGTTCCTGCAGCGCGCCCATGTCGGTGGCGAGCGTCGGCTGATAGCCCACGGCCGAAGGAATACGGCCGAGCAGAGCCGACACTTCCGAACCAGCCTGCGTGAAGCGGAAGATGTTGTCGACGAAGAACAGCACGTCCTGGCCCTGGTCGCGGAAGTATTCCGCAACCGTCAGGCCGGTCAGGCCGACGCGGGCGCGCGCGCCCGGCGGCTCGTTCATCTGGCCATAGACGAGTGCGGCCTTGGAGCCTTCGCCGCCGCCCTTCTTGTTGACGCCGGATTCGATGAACTCGTGATACAGATCGTTGCCTTCGCGGGTGCGCTCGCCGACGCCGGCGAACACCGAATAGCCGCCATGCGCCTTGGCGATGTTGTTGATCAGTTCCTGGATCAGCACGGTCTTGCCGACGCCGGCGCCGCCGAACAGGCCGATCTTGCCGCCCTTGGCGTAGGGGGCCAAGAGGTCGAGCACCTTGATGCCCGTGATCAGGATCTGTGCTTCCGTCGACTGCTCGACATAGGTGGGAGCCGGCTGGTGGATGGAGCGCATTTCGGTCGCGTCGACCGGGCCTTCTTCGTCGACCGGCTCGCCGATGACGTTGATGATGCGGCCGAGCATGCCCGGGCCGACCGGCACGGTGATCGGCGCGCCGGTGTCACGCACTTCCTGGCCGCGAACCAGACCTTCGGTCGAGTCCATGGCGATGCAGCGCACGGTGTTTTCACCCAGATGCTGGGCAACTTCGAGCACCAGGCGGTTGCCGACATTGGTCGTCTCGAGCGCGTTCAGGATCGCCGGCAGGTGATCGCCGAACTGCACGTCGACAACGGCGCCGATGACCTGGCGAACCTTGCCGACAACGCCGGTTGCCTTGCTGGCCACTGCCGATGTCTTGGCAGCGGCGGCCTTCGCCGGTGCTGCCGCCTTGGCCGGGGCGGCCTTCGCGGCTGCTACTGGAGCCTTTGCCGCCGCCTTCGCGGGGGCTGCGGTTTTCGCGGCTGCGGCCTTGGGGGCTGCCTTCTGGGGGGTCGCTGCTTTCGCCATCGTCTTTACCCTTTTTCGTCCTTTGTTTCTCACGCGGTCCAGTCGCGGGTCGATGACCCGCGAACCACGCCTAGAGCGCCTCGGCGCCCGAAATGATTTCGATCAGTTCCTTGGTGATCTGCGCCTGCCGCTGGCGATTGTAGGTGATCGACAGCTTGTTGATCATGTCGCCGGCGTTGCGCGTCGCATTGTCCATGGCGCTCATCTTGGCGCCCATTTCGCCGGCCACGTTTTCGAGCAGCGCCCGGAAAACCTGCACGGAGATGTTGCGCGGAATGAGGTCGGAGAGGATTTCGCCCGGCTCCGGCTCATATTCGTAGACGGCGTTGCCGCCATCAATCGCCTCGGCAGGAGCCGAAGCAATGCCGGCCGGAATGATCTGCTGCGCGGTCGGGATCTGGCTGATCACCGACTTGAACTGCGAATAGAACAGCGTGCAGATGTCGAAGCCGCCTTCGTTGAAGAGGTGGATGACCTTCTTGGCGATGGCATCGGCATTGACGAAGCCGAGTGTCTTGACCTCGCGCAGGTCGACTCGGTCGATGATCATCGACGCGTAGTCGCGGCGCAGGATGTCGAAACCCTTCTTGCCGACGCAGATGATCTTGACCTGCTTGCCGTCGGCCAAAAGCTTGCGGATATGGTCGCGGGCAAGGCGGGCGATCTGCGAATTGAAGCCGCCGCACAGGCCGCGCTCGGCGGTGCAGACGACGAGCAGATGCACGTCATCCTTGCCGGTGCCGGTCATCAGCGCCGGGGCATCGCCGCCGCCGCCGATTGCCTGGGTTATGTTGGCCAGCACGGAACCCATGCGCTCCGAATAGGGGCGCGCCGCTTCCGCAGCCTCTTGCGCACGGCGCAGCTTCGCCGCGGCGACCATCTGCATCGCCTTGGTGATCTTCTGCGTCGCCTTGACCGAGGCGATACGGTTACGAAGGTCTTTTAATGAAGGCATGCTTCAAACCTGATCCCGTCTTGCAATTCGCTCAGGCGAAGGTCTTGGCGAAAGCGTCGATCTCGGCCTTCAGCTTGGCGCGCAGATCGTCCGACAGCGCCTTTTCCTTGCGGATGGCTTCGAGGACGTCCTTGCCGGCCGAACGCATGTGGCTGAGCAGGCCATGCTCGAACTTGCCGACCTGGTTGACCGGCAGCTTGTCGAGATAGCCGTTGACGCCGGCGAAGATCACCGCGACCTGCTCTTCCGTCTTCAGCGGCGAGAACTGCGGCTGCTTCAGGAGTTCGGTGAGGCGCGATCCGCGGTTGAGCAGGCGCTGGGTGGCGGCATCGAGATCCGAGCCGAACTGCGCGAAGGCCGCCATTTCGCGGTACTGCGCAAGCTCGCCCTTGATCGAACCGGCAACCTGCTTCATCGCCTTGATCTGCGCGGCCGAACCGACGCGGCTGACCGACAGACCGACGTTCACCGCAGGACGAATGCCCTGGAAGAACAGGTTGGTCTCGAGGAAGATCTGGCCGTCGGTGATCGAGATCACGTTGGTCGGGATATAGGCCGACACGTCGTTGGCCTGCGTTTCGATGATCGGCAGCGCGGTCAGCGAACCACCGCCCAGATCGTCGTTGAGCTTGGCCGCGCGCTCGAGCAGGCGCGAGTGCAGGTAGAAGACGTCGCCCGGATAGGCTTCGCGGCCCGGCGGGCGACGCAGCAGCAGCGACATCTGGCGATAGGCGACGGCCTGCTTCGACAGATCGTCGTAGCTGATCAGCGCGTGCATGCCATTGTCGCGGAAATATTCGCCCATGGTGGCGCCGGCGAACGGCGCCAGGAACTGCATCGGTGCCGGATCGGAAGCGGTGGCGGCGACGATGATCGAATATTCGAGCGCGCCGCGCTCTTCCAGCACCTTGACGAACTGCGCGACGGTCGAGCGCTTCTGGCCGACGGCGACGTAGACGCAGTAGAGCTTTTCCTTCTCGGGGCCGTTGTCGTGCACCGACTTCTGGTTGAGCATCGTGTCGAGGATGATGGCGGTCTTGCCGGTCTGGCGATCGCCGATGACCAGCTCGCGCTGGCCGCGGCCGACCGGGATCAGCGCATCGATGGCCTTGAGGCCGGTCGACATCGGCTCGTTCACCGACTTGCGCGGAATGATGCCGGGCGCCTTGACGTCGACGCGCTTGCGCTCGACCGCCTTGATCGGACCCTTGCCGTCGATCGGATTACCGAGCGCGTCGACGACGCGGCCGAGCAGGCCTGGGCCGACGGGGACGTCGACGATGGCGCCAGTGCGCTTGACGATGTCGCCTTCCTTGATGTCGCGGTCGGCGCCGAAGATGACGACGCCGACATTGTCGGCTTCGAGGTTGAGCGCCATGCCGCGGATGCCGCCGGGGAATTCGACCATTTCGCCGGCCTGGACATTGTCGAGGCCGTAGACGCGGGCGATACCGTCACCGACGGACAACACCTGTCCGACTTCGGAGACCTCGGCCTCCTTGCCGAAATTCTTGATCTGGTCTTTCAGAATTGCGGAAATTTCCGCGGCGCGGATGTCCATCAGCCGACCTCTTTCAGTGCAAGCTTGAGCGAATTGAGTTTGGTTTTGAGCGACGTATCGATCTGGCGCGAGCCCATCTTGACCACCAGCCCGCCGAGCAGCGACGGATCGACGGTGACGGAGATAGCCACGTCCTTGCCGGCAACGCTCTTCAGCGCCGCCTTGAGTTCGGTCTGCTGGGCAGCCGTCAGTTCGTGAGCCGACGTCACTTCAGCAGCGGTCTCGCCACGATGTTCGGCTGATATCTGGCGGAACGCCCTGATCATGCCGGGAATGGCGAACAGCCGGCGGTTACGGGCGACGACGCGCAGGAAATTGCCGGTGAGGCCGGCAATCCCGGCCTTGTCGGCGATTGCCGCGATGGCCTTCGCCTGGTCCTCGCTGGAGAACACCGGGCTGTTGATCAGCCGGGTGAGATCAGCGCTGCCCGCGAGCATGGCTTCGAAGCTGTTGAGGTCAGCTTCGACCTTGGCCACGGAATTTGCCTGCAGGGCGAGTTCGAACAGCGAACCCGCATAGCGTTCTGCGACACCTGAGATTGGCGATGACGATTGAGCCACGGACCGTCTTTTCTCTTGTCTGACAGGCCGTAGATTGTTGGCGCGAGCAAAAACTCTGGCTAAATCTTTGACCTTACTGCATTTTTTCAAGCACGGAGACGCGGCTTCCGCTATCCCCGGCCGAAAGTCGATTGCCGTCTAGCACAGGCATTTTAAGACCGCAATGCGTCGTTCCGCATGGTTTTCAGGCACTATTGTCGCATCCGGCGAAAGTCACCCGTCTTCCATCGCGGAATACCCAACGATTCAAGGCAGAAAGCCGAAGGCAAAGGCGAGCGGCAACGCCGCCAGCACCAATTCCACCACAATGGAAACCCAATTGAAAGGCGTGTTGGCGCCATCCGACATCATCGACAGCAGCCGGCCGAAGGCGGTGAACAGCCAGGAGAAGCCAAGCGCCATGTAGATCAGCGGCTGCGCCAGCAGGATACAGCACAGGCCGACGCCGAGATAGAAGCCCGACATCCTGCCGCGCCCCTCGGCGATCGCCGCAGCCTTCTCTGGTTTGACCTGCAAGCGCAGGGCATGGAAGGCGAGGCCAGGGGCCAGAAAAAACAAAAGACCGAGCAGCACGGTGACGACGGCGCTCGACCAGGCCAGCCATTCGCCCTGGCTCGTCGGCCATGGAAGCGCAAAATCCATCTTGTCCCCTCGAAATGCCTGTTTTGAAATTCCGGGCATTCTAGCGGAGGAAAAGAAGCGCGCCAGATGGATCCACGCACTTTAGGCGGCGCGCATCAACCGAGCGCGAATTCCACAGCCGCCTCGGCATGGATGCGCGTCGTGTCGAAGACCGGGATGTCGAAATCCTGCTCGCCTATGAGCATGGTGATCTCGGTGCAGCCCATGATGACGCTGTCGGCCGCCTCTTCGCGGCGCAGGCGCTCGGTCTCGGCGATATAGGCCGCCTTTGAAGTCTCCTTGACGATGCCCTGGCACAACTCGTCGTAGATGACGCGATGGACCATGTCGCGCCCGGCACTATCGGGTACGACAGGGTTCAAGCCAAATCTGTCGGCGAGCCGGCCCTTGTAGAAATCCTGCTCCATGGTGAAGCGCGTCGCCAGCAGTGCCGGACGCTGCATGCCGGCGCGCTTGACCGCCACCGCGGTGGCATCGGCGATGTGGATCAGCGGGATCGACACCGACGCCTGCACTTGGTCGGCCAGTCTGTGCATGGTGTTGGTGCACAAAAGCAGACCCTCCGCGCCGCCGGCCTCGAGCTTGCGTGCGGCTTCGACGAGAAGCACACCGGCGCCATCCCAGTCGCCATGATGCTGCCGCTCGGCGATTTCGGCGAAGTCGAATGACCAGAGCAGAAGCCTGGCCGAATGCAAGCCGCCCAGCCGCTCGCGCACGATCTCGTTGAGCAGCCGATAGTAGATGGCCGTCGATTCCCAGCTCATGCCGCCCAGAAGGCCAAGGGTTTTCATTGCGCGAGCTGTTCCTTTTCCTAGGCGATCCTCGATACTATAAACACATGAGACCACAAGGAGGTCGCAGTGAAAACCGTTCAGCTTCAGCAGGCCAAGGCGACACTCTCGGCAATTGTGGAGGCCGCGGGAAATGGCGAGCCAACCATCATCACAGAAAACGGCAGGCCGGCTGCCATGATCGTCCCGGACGATGAAGGGCGAAAGCTCTATCCGCAAGACAGTCGGAGAAATTTGGCTGATTGGTTACTCGGTATCCCGGCGGCATCGAATTTGAGCGAAACGAATCGCCGTCACGAGATGCCGAGTTTTGAGCCGCCCGACGTACCTATTTGAATCCACCTACCAAGCGCCCGGCAACTACAAAAAACTCTGCGGATCGATATCCACCTGCACCCTGACCGAGCCGCGCTGCTTCGGCCCATTGGCAAGCATCGCGCGAATAAAACCTTGCATGTCGGCGCGCCGTTCGCCCTGGATCAGCAGACGGAAGCGGTGGCGGCCGCCGAGCAGGGACAACGGCGCCTCGGCTGGACCCAGCACGAACAGATCTGACGCCTCGGGCGCGGCGCGGCGCAGGCCGCGTGCATGGCCCTCGGCTTCCGCCCGCGTCACCGCACTGACGATGACGCCGGCGAGCCGACCGAAGGGCGGCAGTGCGGCCCGTTCGCGCTCGGCGATCTCACGTTCGTAAAACGCCTCGGCGTCGCCGGAGACGATTGCCCGCATCACCGGATGCTCGGGCTGAAAAGTCTGCAGCAGGCCAAGGCTCTTCTTGCCGGTGCGGCCGGCGCGGCCGGTGACCTGGCTGAGCAGCTGGAACGTCCGCTCGGCGGCGCGCGGATCGCCATTGGCAAGGCCGAGGTCGGCATCGACAACGCCAACCAGGGTCATGTTGGGAAAGTTGTGGCCCTTGGCGACGAGCTGCGTGCCGATGACGATGTCGGCCTCGCCATCGGCGATCGCCTCCAGCTCCAGCCGCAGCCGCCGCACGCCGCCCATCAGGTCGGACGACAAGACG
>NZ_RZPQ01000248.1:0-7429 GCF_003999135.1 Mesorhizobium sp. M7A.F.Ca.CA.004.06.1.1
TCTTTACGGCGGTCCGACCGGGTTCAGGAGGCCGTAGCCTTTCTTCCTTCGCCCCGTTCACGGGGAGAAGGTGCCCGAAGGGCGGATGAGAGGCAGTGCCAGCATTTGAAGGTTCGCGCTGCCCCTCACCTGCCTGCCGGCATCCTCTCCCCGTAAACGGGGCGAGGAAAGCTCACCTCGATCACCTTTTGTTCCGATTTTCCTTGGCGTTCGCGCGCCGTCGCGCTACCTCTGGCGGGTGACAGAGCAGCCGCGCCTTGCCGAACAGAATGCCGCCGTGGCCCTGCCCGAACCATTCCTCAGATGGTTCGGCGAGAAAGGCTGGTCGCCGCGCGCCCATCAGATTGGACTTCTGGCGAAAGCCCAGGCCGGGCAATCAGTCCTGCTGATTGCGCCGACCGGTGCCGGCAAGACGCTGGCCGGGTTCCTGCCTTCGCTCACTGAACTGGCCAACCGGCCCAAGAGAAAGCCGGGCCAGGCGCGTCGCGGTATCCACACGCTCTACATCTCGCCGCTGAAGGCGCTGGCCGTCGATATCGAGCGCAATCTCGGCAAGCCGGTGGAGGAAATCGGCCTGCCCGTCACCATCGAGACGCGCACCGGCGACACCCCCGCCCACAAGCGTCAGCGCCAGAAGCTGGTGCCGCCCGACATCCTGCTGACCACGCCCGAGCAACTGGCGCTGCTGATTGCGGCAGGCGATGCAAGACGCTTCTTCGAGGATCTGCGCTACGTCGTGCTCGACGAGTTGCACTCGCTGGTGACGTCGAAACGCGGGCATCTGCTGGCGCTCGGCCTGGCGCGGCTGCGCAGCTTTGTCCCCGGCTTGCAGACGATCGGCCTGTCAGCGACGGTGGCCGAACCGGACGAGTTGCGGCGCTGGCTGGTCAGCCAGAATCCGCCCAAGGGTTCGACCGGCCATAGCATGGCCGAACTGATCGTCGTCACCGGGGGTGCGAAACCGGAGATTTCTATCCTCGATTCCGAAGAGCGCGTGCCTTGGGCGGGACATTCGGCGCGCTACGCCACGCCGGAAATCTATCGCGAGATCAAGCGCCACAAGACGACCCTGCTGTTCGTCAACACGCGCAGCCAGGCGGAGTTGCTGTTCCAGGAATTGTGGCGGGTCAACGAGGACACTTTGCCGATCGCGCTGCATCACGGTTCGCTCGACGTCGCCCAGCGCCGGCGCGTCGAAAAGGCGATGGGGGAAAACGCACTGCGCGCCATCGTCGCCACCTCGACGCTCGACCTCGGCATCGACTGGGGCGATGTCGATCTGGTTGTGCATGTCGGTGCGCCGAAGGGGGCGAGCCGGCTGGCGCAGCGCATCGGCCGCGCCAACCACCGCATGGACGAGCCGTCCAAGGCGATCCTCATTCCCGCCAATCGCTTCGAGGTGCTGGAATGCCGGGCCGCCCTCGACGCCAACTATCTCGGCGCGCAGGACACGCCTCCCTTGATCGATGGCGGGCTCGATGTGCTGGCCCAGCATGTGCTCGGCTGCGCCTGCGGCGCGCCATTCCGTGCCGATGACCTGTTCGAGGAAGTGCGAACGGCTGCGCCCTATGTCAGCCTCGACCGGACGACATTCGACCGCGTCATCGATTTCGTCGCCACCGGCGGCTACGCGCTCAAGAATTACGAGCGCTACGCCCGCATACGCCTGAACAAGGATGGGTTCTGGCGGGTGTCCAATCCGCGCGTCGCCCAACAATACAGGTTGAATGTCGGCACCATCATCGAGGTGCCGGCGCTGAATGTGCGCTATATCAAGGCCGGCGGCAAAGGCGCGGCTTCGCGCGGCGGCCGGGTTCTCGGCAAGATCGAGGAGGCCTTCCTCGAAACGTTGACGCATGGCGACACCTTCATGTTCGCCGGCAAGGTGCTGCGCTTCGAAGGCATCCGCGAGAATGAATGCTTCGTGTCGAACGCGCCCGGCAGCGATGCCAAGGTGCCTTACTATGGCGGCGGCAAGTTCCCGCTTTCGACCTATCTCGCCGAACAGGTCCGCATCATGCTGGACGACCCGCAGCGATGGAAGAAGCTGCCCGAGCAGGTCGCCGACTGGCTGCGATTCCAGGCCGACAAATCGGTGCTGCCCAAACGCGATGACCTGCTGATCGAGACCTTTCCACGAGGCAACCGCCATTACCTGGTGGCTTATCCGTTCGAGGGCAGGCTGGCGCACCAGACGCTCGGCATGCTGCTCACCCGCCGTCTCGACAGGGCGGGAGCCAGGCCGCTCGGCTTTGTCGCCACCGACTATGCGCTGGCGATATGGTCATTGGGCGACATGGGCGCGATGTTCAAAGCAAGGAAGCCTTCGCTTGGCGCCCTTTTCGACCAGGATATGCTGGGCGATGACCTCGAAGCCTGGCTGGCCGACAGCTGGCTTCTCAAACGCACCTTCCGCAATTGCGCGCTGATTTCGGGGTTGATCGAGAAACGCCATCCGGGCCAGGAAAAGAGTGGTCGCCAGGTCACGGTCTCGACCGACCTGATCTATGACGTGCTGCGCAGCCATGAACCGGACCACATCCTGCTTCAGGCGACACGTGCCGATGCGGCCACCGGCCTGCTCGATGTCAGTAGACTTGCCGACATGCTCTCGCGCATCCAGGGTCGAATCGTGCATAAGGCACTCGAACAGATATCGCCGCTCGCCGTGCCGATCATGCTCGAGATCGGCAAGATGCCGGTCCATGGCGAAGCCGATGAAACGCTTTTGATGGATGCGGCGACTTTGGTCGAGGAGGCCATGGGGCCGGAAATGGCTGAGGAATGAATTTTTCGCTGGCGCGCACATCGCTGATTGCCGAGGCCGACCTTGTCGGCATATCAGGCGAGCGCGCCGTCTGCGACCCACGCGGCGTGCTTTATTTTCCGGATCTGCGGCTTCTGGCCGTGTCCGATCTGCATCTGGAAAAGGGTTCGTCGCTGGCACGCCGCGGCACGCTGATCCCGCCCTACGACACCGGCGCGACCTTGTTGCGGCTTCAGGCCGTGATATCAGATTACCAGCCGTCGATCGTCATCAGCCTGGGCGACAGCTTTCACGATGGCGGCGGCGCCCAGCGTATGCATGCAAGCTTCCGCGAGCGGCTGGAAGCGCTGATGGCAGGCCGAGACTGGTTCTGGGTCGCCGGCAACCATGACCCGGAAGCGCCAGCCGATCTGCCCGGCGAAACGGTGCGTGAACTTGCTATAGGCTCGCTGCTGTTCCGGCATGAGCCGTCGAAGCAGCGTGTCGAAGGCGAAATAGCGGGCCATCTGCATCCCTGCGCCCGCATAGTCCAGCAGGGACGCTCGGTGAGGCGGCGCTGCTTTGCCGGCGACGGCGGCCGCATGATCATGCCGGCCTTCGGCGCCTATACCGGTTCGCTCAACGTCCTCGACCACGCCTATGCCGGGCTGTTCCGGCTGGACACGCTGATGGCTTATATGCTGGGCGCCCAACGCATCTTTGCCATTTCCGGCTCGATGCTGCGGCCGGGCTAAACAGCCTTACCTGCCATAGTAGAGCGTAACCGTGTGCTTCGCCTCGGCGAAGAACAGCCAGCGCTCGACCAGCATGCCAGCGAACTGGATTGCAGCAGCAAGTATCGACAGCAACGCTGCCAGCGGCCCTGGCAGGGCGAACACAATGGCGAGCAGCCCCAAGGGCAACGCGAAGGCCAGAACCTGCGTGATCTGGCGCAGCCGCGCGCCATGCTTGCGTGCGATGCGGAACCCCATCTCCTTGAGCAGGTAATTCTCCTCGGTATGCGGCCATTCCAGCGACCGCACTGTACCGCCGGCCAACCCGGTTGCGGTGTTGGCGGTGGTCGCGATCTCCAATCGGTCGTTGTAGCGCCAGGTCGCCACTTTCCAGCCCCAGCCGAACAAGGTCAGCAGCAGGCAAGCCGCCAGCTGTACCTTCGAACCAAGCGCAAAGCCCTGCAGCAGCGCGTTCAGCAGCACGCTGCCGGTCATCGCCGAAAAGATGAGGTAGCCGGGCAGGGTGAAGCGGCTGTGCCACTGGGCGATCGGCTTCAGCGACGCATAGATCATGCCGGTGGTGCAGACGGTGACGACCGCGCCGATGGCAGCCAGAAATCCGGCGATGCCGACCCAGCCATCGATGCGGCCGAGAAACACCCAGCCGATGCCGAACAGCCCCGCCGGAATGAAGGTGATGACCGAGGCGACGCCTTCGCGCGACAGCCATGAACTGCGCCATTGCGAGAACGCCCGCCAGGCGCGTTCGGGACGGCCGAGGTGACCCGTTGAAGACAACAACCCGGCCACGATGAGACCGAGTGCCAGGCCCATGCCGACAAGGCCCAGCCAGAAATCAGGCGGGATGATCTGGAAGCCTCCGAACATGCCCAGCAGCGCCAGCAGGCCGTAGCCGGCGCCGGTGGCGGTGGTGAAGAAGACGACGGAGAAGGCTGGATGCATGGGTCAGTTCGAAAGCATGCGGTCGACCCAGCCGAGGAAACCGCCTTCGGCCCGCACCGGTTCCAATGCCGGCGCGGCCACCGATGCGGCGCGCGCGGTGTGGGCGCGCGGCGGCAAATATTTGTTGGTCGGGCGATAGCCGAGCTCGGGCATCAGGTCGACACCGCCGCGCTCCGCCACCAGTTGCGACACAGCCGACAGGGGATCGCCGAGGTCGCCGAAATGGCGGGCGCTGGTCGGGCAAGCGGCGACGCAGGCCGGTACGCGGTCCTCTTCGGCCAGATTGTCATTGTAGATGCGGTCGACGCACAGCGTGCACTTCTTCATCACCCCGACATCGGTGTCGAATTCGCGTGCGCCATAGGGACAGGCCCAGCTGCACAATTTGCAGCCGATGCACTTGTCCTCGTCGATCAGCACGATGCCGTCCGAGGCCCGCTTGTAGGACGCGCCGGTCGGGCAGACGGTAACGCAGGCCGGTGTCTCGCAATGCAGGCAGGAGCGCGGGAAGTTGACGGTGCGCCCGCCCATCTCGGTCGTGTGCTCGTAAGCGTGCACGCGGTTGAACCAAACGCCGTCGACATGGCCGCCATAGGGGTCGATGTCGGTCAGCGGCGCCATGTGGCCGCCGGTGTTCCATTCCTTGCAGGCGGTGACACAGGCCTGGCAGCCGACGCACGTATCGAGGTCGATGACGAGGCCGAGTTTCTTGTCGCTTTGGCTTGGCAGACAGGTCATTCAGTCGTCTCTCTTGCCCGGCGGAATTCGGCGCCGAAAGTCAGCCTGTCGGGCGAGGGTTCGAAATGCGGTGGCTGCTGGAAACGTTCGAATTGCGGCTCGGTGAAGCCGGCTTCTTCGGCCGCGCATTTGACGATGCGCACGCGTAAATCGAACCATGCCGCCTGGCCGGTCACAGGATCGGAGTTCGAATAGCGTTTGCCCTGAGCGTCAGCCGAGGTCTGGTCGCCGATGATATGGTTGAGCAGGAAGCCGCGGTTGCTCTCGGCCGCGTCGTCCTTCAGCCCCCAGCTGCCGCGCCTTTTGCCGATGGCGTTCCAGGTCCAGACCGTGCTTTCGTTGACCCCGTCGATCAGCTTGATCTGCCCCTTCACCCTGCCGTTGATGCTTTCGATCCACACCCAGTCGTCGTCGACAAGGCCGAGGCCAGCTGCCGTACGGTGATGCACGAACAGCCGGTTCTGGCTGGTGATCTGCCGCAGCCACGCATTCTGCGATCCCCAGGAATGGTACATGTGCATCGGCCGCTGCGTCAGCGCATGCAGGGGAAATTTTTCGAGGTCGACGACCGCTTCCTCGAAGGGCATGTACCAGAACGGAAGCGGGTCCATGTAGGTCTCGATGCGTTGGCGATCGGCCTCTGGCGGCAAGACGTGACCGTGCCCACGTGCGGCCAGGCGAAAACGCTGCAGCGGCTCGGAATAGAGCTGGAAGACGATCGGTTCCGCCTTGGGGATGAAGCCCATCTGCTCCGCGAAATCGAGATAGGAGCGGTTGGCCATCTTGTAATAGCGCTGGTCGTCGGCGAAATCGTGGTGCCAGAAGCCGCCATTGTCGATGTAGCGCTGCATCTGGTCCGGGTTGGCCTCGCCCCTGCCAGTCGACGTCCCGTCCTTGCCGCGCCAGCCGGCGAGCGGGCCGATGCCTGATGTGCGCTCATGGTTGACGATGTAGTCGGCGTAGTCGGCATATCTGGCCGAGCCATCGTCGTTGACGAAACCGGGCAGGCCGAGCCGCGCGCCGAGTTCGATCAGCACCGATTGGAACGGCCGGACGTCGCGGTCAGGTTCGACGACGGGATGGCGGATGGCGTCGCCCGGTCCGTCGGCATGGCTGATCGGCCGGTCGAGCAGGCTGATGCAGTCATGCCGCTCAAGATAGGTGGTGTCGGGCAGCACGAGGTCGGCGAACGGCACGGTCTCGGAATAATAGGCATCGGAATAGATGATGAAGGGGATCTTGTAGTTGCCCGCTTCGTCGCTGTCGGTCAGCATGGCGATGGTCTCGACGGTGTTCATCGAGGAATTCCACGCCATGTTCGACATGTACATCATCAGTGTATCGATCGGGTACGGGTCGCCGTCCCAGGCATTGCGGATGACGGTGTGCATCAGGCCGTGTGCCGCCAGCGGTGCGTCCCAGGAATAGGCCTTGTCGAGGCGAAGCGGCGTGCCGGCCTCATCGACCAGCAAATCGTCCGGCCCACAGACGAAACCGAGTGGCATGCCGTCAAGCGGCGTCATCGGCTTGACGGTCTTGCCGGCCGGCTTCGGTCCTGGCGGCGCGGAGCGGGGGTAGGGCGGCTTGAAACGGAAGCCGCCAGGGACATCCACAGTGCCCAGCAACACCTGGAGGAGATGGATGGCGCGGCAGGTGTGGAAGCCGTTCGAATGGGCCGAGATGCCGCGCATGGCGTGCATCGAGACAGGCCGCCCCTTGATCGTCTCGTGCCGGCGCCCGGCCCAATCGGTCCACGCGATCGGCAACTCGATCGTCTGTTCGAAGGCGACATGCGCAAGTTCGGCGGCGATCCTGCGGATCGTATCGGCGGCAATGCCGCAGCGCTCGGCGACCGCGTCCGGCGCATAGCTTGCATCGAGGTAGCGGTCGGCGATGAGCTGGAACACCGGGACGCAGCGGCGCCCGCCGATCGTGAAGCTGCCCGTCAGTGCCGGCTTCGCACTGGCATCGGTGGCGCCGACAGGCGTCTTCGCAACCCTGTCCCACGCCAGCGGATTTCCGTCGGCGTCGCGCACGAACAGCCCGTCATCGGCGGCACCCGGCTCCTGCACGACGAGAACATGGGCATTGGTGTAGCGCAGCAGATAATCGAGATCGACGCGGCCCGCCTTGAGCAATTCGTGGATGAGCGCGAACACGAACAGCCCATCGGTGCCGGGCCGAATGCCGATCCAGTCGTCTGCAATGGCATTGTAGCCGGTGCGGCACGGGTTGATCGAGACGACCT
>NZ_RZPQ01000249.1:0-3678 GCF_003999135.1 Mesorhizobium sp. M7A.F.Ca.CA.004.06.1.1
AGGCAGTAGGCAGTAGGCAGTAGGCAGTAGGCAGTAGGCAGTAGGCAGTAGGCAGTAGGGGTCTATTCGGGTGCAAGTTTGAAAATAAGCTGGCGAAGCATTTTGCCGATGCCCTCCGTGGATGTCAGCAACTGACTAGCTTGATCATGCGTGGCAAGGCCAATGCGTTCAGCGATCTGGAGGTGTGTCTCGAATTCCTTCAGCGAGCCTTGGGCAATCCTCAGAAATTGCTGATAGGAACCTCTGTTGTCTCGGCCATAACCTTCGGCGATGTTTGCAGGAATAGAGGTTGCTGAACGGCGGATTTGGCTGGTCAACCCATACAATTCCTCTTTTGGCCATGCCTTGGTCAAAGAATAGGTGGCGACAGCCAGATCCATCCCCTGCTGCCACACGATAAGATCCTTGTAGGAATTGATCTTGCCGGTCATCTCACTGCCTACTGCCTACTGCCTACTGCCTACTGCCTACTGCCTTCCAATTAATGCTCGCGCGATGATGACGCGCATGATCTCGTTGGTGCCTTCGAGGATCTGGTGCACGCGCAGGTCCCGCACCAGCTTCTCGATGCCGTAGTCGTGCAGGTAGCCATAGCCGCCGAGCAGCTGCAGTGCGTCGTTGGCGACATTGAAGCCGGTATCGGTGACGAAGCGCTTGGCCATCGCCGACCATTTGCCGGCGTCCGGCGCCTTGCGGTCGAGCTTCGCGGCGGCGGCATAGAGGAAAATACGCGCCGCCTGCAGTTCGGTCTCCATGTCGGCCAGCCTGAACTGCAGCGCCTGGAACTGGTTGATCTTCGAGCCGAAGGCCTTGCGCTCGGCGGTGTAGGAAAGCGCCTTGTCGAGCGCCGACTGCGCGCCGCCCAGCGAACAAGCGGCGATGTTCAGACGGCCGCCGTCGAGCCCGGCCATGGCGATGCCGAAACCCGCACCTTCGCCGGACAAAAGGTTCTCCGCCGGCACCTTGCAATCCTCGAAGATGACCTGGCGGGTCGACTGCATATGCCAGCCCATCTTGTGCTCGTTGGCGCCGAAGGAGAGGCCTGGCGCATCTCTGGGCACGACGATGGTGGAAATGCCTTTCGGCCCCTCAGTGCCGGTGCGCACCATGACGGCATAGACATCGCTGTCGCCGGCGCCGGAGATGAACTGCTTGGTGCCGTTCAGGACATAGTCGCCGCCGCTCTTGACCGCGCGCGTTTTCAGGGCCGCGGCATCGGAGCCGGAGCCGGGCTCGGTCAGGCAATAGCTGGCCAGCCATTCCATCGAGGTGAGTTTCGGCAGGAAGCGCTGACGCTGCTCGTCATTGCCGAAACGGTCGATCATCGACGCCACCATGTTGTGGATCGAGATGAAGGACGAAAAGGCCGGATCGGCGTGCGAAAGCGCCTCGAAGATCAGCACGGCGTCGAGCCGGCCAAGTGCCGAGCCGCCGACATCGTCCCTGATATAGATGCCGCCGAGGCCGAGCGGCCCGGTCTCGCGGATCACGTCGGCCGGGAAATGCTTGTTGCGGTCCCAGTCGAGCGCATTCGGCGCGACGCGGTCGGCGGCGAAGGCCTGCGCCATCTCCTGGATGGCGCGCTGCTCCTCGTTGAGTTCGAACTGGTTGGTGCTCGCATCGACCGCAGCGTCCATGGCGTGCTCCCTAATCTTCGACCTGTTGGCCTGTCGTTTTTGGCTTTGCGCGCGCACCAATCTAGACCAATGATGCCGCCGCGCAACCCGACCCTTCGCGGAGCGGCTGTGCACCAATGCATGCCCGGAGCACGATGTGACGACAAAATTCGATGAACTGCTGGGACAGTTCCACGCATACCTTGCGTCAGTCGATCACGCCCTGGTGCGCGATGCCGTGGCCCGGATCGGCTGGGACATGCCGGCTCGCACGCTGGAGCCGCATCCGCTCGCCTGCCTGAGCCATCTCGATCGCGCCGCCGAACTGGCGCCGCCAGATGCCAAGCCGCTGTTGCAACTGCTTGCCGAGCATCGGAATGATTTCCGCTGGGGGCAGACCTATGGCGAGGCGGACTTTGGAAAAGAGTTCATCGACAATTACGGCTGGCTGGAAGTGTTCGGCACCCGAGGCCACTTCGCCAATGACGAGGTCGCTGCCGGCCTGCTGATCCTTGGACCCGATATCGTCTATCCCGACCACCACCACGTCGCCGAGGAAATCTACATTCCGCTGACCGGCGGCGCCGAGTGGCGCATGGGCGAGAGCGGCTTTTGCATGCGCACGGCCGGCGAGGTCGTCCACCACGCGTCCAACGTCAATCACGCCATGCGCACCGGCAAAGACCCACTGCTGGCGCTCTACATCTGGCGCGGCGGGCCACTGGCGCAGAAATCCGATATTGCCGGAACCGTGGCGCAGGGCAGGGGCTGATGGCCAGAGCGATCATGCTGCAGGGCACGGGTTCGGATGTCGGCAAGACGGTGCTGGTCGCCGGCCTCTGCCGCGCGGCAAAAAAGCGTGGGCTGAAGGTGCGGCCATTCAAGCCGCAGAACATGTCGAACAATGCCGCCGTCGCCGACATTCCGGGCGACAACAAAGCCGGCGGCGGCGAGATCGGCCGCGCGCAATGGCTGCAGGCGATCGCTTGCGGTGTGGCACCCTCGGTCCATATGAACCCGGTGCTGCTCAAGCCGCAGACCGATGTCGGCGCGCAGGTCATCGTGCAGGGCAAGGTGTTTGGCGAGGCGCGGGCGCGCGACTACCAGGCGATGAAGGGCCGGCTGATGGACGCCGTGCTGGACTCCTGGGGCAAGATCGGCGAGGGCGCCGATCTGGTCATCGTCGAGGGCGCCGGCTCGCCGGCCGAGATCAACCTTCGCAGCCGCGACATCGCCAATATGGGCTTTGCCACGCGCGCCGACGTGCCGGTGGTGCTGGTCGGCGACATCGATCGCGGCGGCGTCATCGCCTCGGTCGCCGGCACGCATCTGATCCTGCCGGAAGAGGACCGACGGATGATCGTCGGCTATCTCATCAACAAGTTTCGCGGCGACGTTTCGCTGTTCGACGACGGTATCAGGTCGATCGAGAAATTCACGGGCTGGCGCTGTTTCGGCGTCGTTCCGTGGTTGAAGGCGGCGGCACGCTTGCCTTCGGAAGATTCGGTGGTGCTGGAACGGCTGGCGTCTGGCGAAACGCGCGCGCTGAAGGTGGCCGTGCCGGTGCTTGGCCGCATCGCCAATTTCGACGATCTCGACCCGCTCAAGGCCGAACCGCAGGTCGAGGTGGTGTTCGTGCCGCCCGGAAAGCCATTGCCTGCCGATGCCGGGCTGGTGGTCATTCCAGGCTCCAAGTCGACGATCGGCGATCTGCTGAAGTTCCGCGAGAACGGATGGGATCGCGACTTGCTGGCCCATCGCAAGCGCGGCGGCCATGTCGTTGGTATCTGCGGCGGCTTCCAGATGCTCGGCCGCACAGTGCGCGACCCTGACGGCATCGAAGGCAGCGTCATCGAAGCCGAAGGGCTCGGCCTCCTCGACGTCGAAACGGTGATGGAACCGGAAAAGACGGTGCGCAACGTCAGCGCCCGTTCGGTGCCGTTCGACTTGCCGCTCGAAGGCTACGAAATCCACCTCGGCCGCACCATCGGACCGGATACGCTGCGGCCGTCCGCTGTCATCAATGGGGTCGAGGACGGGGCGGAGTCGGCCGACGGCAATG
>NZ_RZPQ01000249.1:3688-7391 GCF_003999135.1 Mesorhizobium sp. M7A.F.Ca.CA.004.06.1.1
GGACGAGGTCGCAGCCGAGCTGGAGACCCATCTCGACTGCGACGCGATCTTTGCGCTGGCTCGGTAATTCGCAGAGCGCCCGAGGTTGGCTCAGGCCTTTTCGCCCGCCTTCGGCCAGTAGGTGCCGAAGGACCAGACGTTGCCTTCCGGGTCGCGGCAGATGAACTCGCGGCTGCCATAGTCGCGGTTGGTTAATTCCTGGATGATCGTGGCGCCGGCGTTCCTGGCCTTGGCATAGGCGGCATCGGCATCGTAGACGGCAATGTAGATCGACTTGCCGCCGCCTGAGCCGGGTTCGCCGACCATCTTGCCGTAGTCGTCGTCGCGCACCGTGCCCAGCATGATCATCGAGGAGCCGAAGACCAGTTCGGCATGGTGCACGACATCGCCTTCGCCATAGCGGGCACGGACGCTGAAGCCGAAAGCCTCGCCCAGCCAATCGATCATTCTTGCCGCGTTCTTGTAGCGCAAAGCGGGGTAGAGGCGGGGCGCTTCAGTGGTGGTTGGCATGGGAACCTCCTTCATTTGGGTTGGTCGATAACCCACCCTGCTCAAAGACCGTTCCGGCGTCTTGAAGAAATGTTACCTGACAGAGAGCGCGGTCGGCGTTTCGCCGGCGAGGTCGCGAAACTCGCGCACCAGATGCGCCTGGTCGGCATAGCCGCAATCGGCGGCGATGCCGGCCCAGTCGACGGTCTGTTGTCTCGACAGGCCGAGCGCGCGGTTGAAGCGGACAATGCGCGACAGCGTCTTGGGGCCGATGCCGATGGCGTTGGAAAAACTGCCGGCGAGATGCTTGCGGCTCCAGCCCAGCCTTTCGGCGATTGATCCAATGCGGGTCCGGCCGCCGGATGCGATGATGCGGTCATAGGCCCAGGCGATTTCAAGCGGCGTCTCGGCGGCATTCTCGAGACGGGCGGTGACGAAGGCTTCGGCCATGTCGAAACGCGCCGTCCAGTCCGGCGCGTTGCCAAGCTTTTCACGCAGCGCCAAGCCTTGCGCGCCAAGCACGTCGTCGAGGACGACCATGCTGTCGGCCAGTTCGCTCATCGGCAGGCGGAAGAAACGGCGTGCGCCAAGCGGCGTGAAGTTGACCTGGACGCAGCAGGCGCCGCCGAATGATTCGATCAGCACCGGTCCGGCAAAGAGGCCGGCGGCGAAACTGGCGAAGCGGTCATTGTCGCCGGGCGCCTTGCCGAGGCCGATGGCGAAGGGTTCGGCGAAGCTGATGACCAGCGGTACGGTGAGGGACGCGTATTCGACGTTGCGCATATGGCCGGGCGTCATTTCGCGATAGCCGCAAATGTCCGACACAATGCCCTGAAGTCGAGGATCCGGCAGGCGCCGGCGCATCTCGAACCGCCCGGCGACGGACCGGTCCTGCTCTTGCTGGGGTTGCATCTCGACTGGCATCGGCCATCCTTGCGCCAAGTCAAATCTAGCAGACCCGGGGCCGGAATCAAAAGCGCCCGGCTTTTGGCCGGGCGCTCCTCGTCCCCACTTCAAGGGAAATGGTCAGGCGCCGCGCATCAAGCAGCCGCCGGCAAGCACGATGAAAGCAATAAGAACAATCCACACCGATGCGAGTGGAATGAACGCAAGAACGCCAAGCGCGGCGAGTGCGCCGATGATGGCGATAACAACGGAAATGATAAAAACGATCTGCGTAGGTGCGCTAAGATTCATGTGTGGCTCCTCCTACATGATTCGAACAGCGGCATTCTATCAGGGCGCGTGATCACACACCAATCAGGGCGCGCAGCGGGTTCGCCGGGTCGGCCAGCAGCTTCACAGCAAGCGCCAGGCACACGATCACCAGCAGCGGCTTGATCAGTTTCGCGCCGATGCGCATGGCCAGGCTGGCGCCGACGCGGGCGCCGATGAACTGGGCAACGCCCATCATCAGGCCAATCTTCCAGTAGACGACGCCGAAGGCCGCGAAGACGATGAAGCCGCCGATGTTGGAGGCGAAGTTGAGCAGCTTGGTATGCGCCGTCGCCTTGAGCACGCCATAGCCGGCAAGCGCCACGAAGGCCAGCATGTAGAAGGAGCCTGCGCCCGGTCCAAACAGGCCATCGTAGAAGCCGATCGCGGGCACAAGGATCAGTCCGAATAGGAAGGGCGACAGCCGCTCGGCGCGATCGATGTCGTTCATGTTGGGCTTAAACGCGAAGTAGAGCGCGATGGCGATCAGCACGATGGGCAGGGCAGCCCGCAGAATGTCACCCGGCACGATCGTCGCCAGCAAGGCGCCGATGGCGCTTCCGACAAGGGCCAGAAGCGCCGACGGCAATTGCCGGCGGAGGTCCACATGACCCTTCGATGCGTAGTGGATGGTCGCCGAGCCCGAGCCGAACATGCCTTGCAGTTTGTTGGTGGCGAGCGCCTGGACCGGCGTGAAGCCGGCAAGCAGCAGCGCCGGCACGGTGATCAGCCCGCCGCCGCCGGCGATCGAATCGACAAAGCCCGCGGCAAAGGCGGCGAAGGCGAGCATGGCGACGGTCTGGATGCTAAGGTCGATCATCTGATGTATGGCGGTGTCCGGCCGGCTGAAATATCGGGCGTTCGACCACGGCCGCCCTGTTTGCGCAAGGTCGATTCCGCGCTACCTCTATCCAAGCGCATCGCGCTTGGATTTGTATTTGTGTGGTTAACCCGGAAAGAGGCTCCTGATGGCATTCGCATTGCTGGACCAGATACGTCAGATATTCGACGGCGACCCGGGTGTGCGCAAGGTGGCGGACGATCCGGTCCTGTCGGCGGAACTGCTGATGTTGTTTCGCATGATCCTGGCCGACGGGTCTGTCAGCGAGAGCGAGATGGTTGTCTTCCGGCGCATCTGCAAGGACGCCTTCGGCATTGCGGAAAGCAGTATCGACAGCGTCATCGAATATCTCAACGAGTTCGGCTACGAGACCAACGGCTCGCAGGCGATTGCACTGTTCCGCGACCTCGATGTCGAGCGGCGCCGGCAATTGGCCAAACATATGGCGGAGATCGCCAAGGCGGATTCGCAACTTGCCGAGAGCGAGATGCGCCTTCTGCGCCGCACGCTCGACCTGCTCGACATCAGCCCGGTCGATGTGGTGAAGCCGCAGGAGTGATTGGACGCCTTCTCTCCTGATCAGCCTTGCTCTCGCAGCCGCTTCGCGATTGCCCGGTGCAAGTCAGGAGCGGCGGTGACAAGCGCCTTGGCAGCCTCGGACTGCGGGTGGTCGAGCACCGCGTTCGTCTTGCCGCGCTCGACGATCTTGCCGTCATGCATGACCAGCACCTCGTCCGTGATGGCGCGGGCGACGGTCAAATCATGGGTGATGAAGAGATAGGCGATGCCGAGCTTCTGGTTGAGCTCGGCGAACAAATCGAGGATTTGGGCGCGGATCGAGACGTCGAGCGCCGAAACCGGTTCGTCGGCGACGACCAGCTTGGGGCGGGTGATGATGGCGCGGGCGATCGACAGGCGCTGGCGCTGGCCGCCGGAAAATTCATGCGGGTATTTGTCCATGTCGCTGATGCCGAGGCCGACTTCGTGCAGCGCATGCGCCACCATTTCGCGGCGCTCGGTGCGTGTCGGCTGCTTCTCCAGCACATGCAGGGGTTCGGCGACTAGTTTTTCGACCTTCTGACGCGGGTCGAAGGATCCGTAGGGATCCTGGAAAACGACCTGCATGTCACGGCGAGCCGGCTTCAGCTCGGCTTCGCT